>QHCF01000057.1 GCA_003244275.1 Acidimicrobiales bacterium | reverse complement strand
CCACGACCATCGGCAAGGTGGGGATGCGTGAGGCTCGAGCCGGCCGAACCGTGGTGATGGCGGCCGGGGACACCTTCCGGGCGGCGGCGGTGGAGCAGCTGGGCCTGTGGGCGGCCCGGGTGGAGGCCGACCTGGTCCGGGGGGCCGAGGGCGGCGACCCGGGCTCGGTGGTGTTCGACGCGGTGATCCGAGCCGCCTCCCGCCAGGCCGAACTGGTCCTGGCCGACACGGCCGGACGTCTTCACACCAAGACCAACCTGATGGAGGAGCTGCGCAAGGTCCGTCGCATCGCCGAGCGGCCGCCCGGCCAGCTGAGCGAGGTGCTCCTGGTCATCGACGCCACCACCGGCCAGAACGGGTTGATCCAGGCTCGCCAATTCACCGAGGCAGTGGGGTGCACCGGGATCGTCCTCACCAAGCTCGACGGGACGGCCAAGGGCGGCATCGCCCTGGCCATCCAGGTCGAGCTGGGCCTGCCCATCAAGCTGGTGGGACTGGGCGAGGGGGCCGAGGATCTGGTGGACTTCGACCCCGACGAGTTCGTGGACGCCATCTTCGCCTGAGCCCTGATCCTGCTGCGCCGGGCCAGGCGGGAGGCCTGTCCAGGATGCCGGGGGCCGTCCGGTAGCCTGGCAGTCGCATGTTCGAGTCACTTTCCGACCGTTTCGAGGGCGTCTTCACGCGCCTGCGCGGCCGAGGGCGCCTGGGCGAGGCCGAGGTGGACCAGGCCCTGCGCGAGATTCGGGTGGCCCTGTTGGAGGCCGACGTCAATTTCGTGGTGGTCAAGGGCCTGGTCGCCCGGATCAGAGAGCGCTGCGTCGGGGCTGAGCTGGCCAAGAGCCTGTCACCCGCCCAGCAGGTGATCAAGATCGTCAACGAGGAGCTGGTGGGCATCCTCGGCGGCGAGGCCCTGCGCATCACCTACGCTCCGCGGCCACCTACCGTGGTGCTCCTGGCCGGCCTGCAGGGCTCGGGCAAGACCACTGCGGCGGCCAAGCTGGCCCGTTGGTTCAAGCGCCAGGGCCGCAATCCCCTCCTGGTAGGTGCCGACCTCCAACGTCCAGCGGCGGTCGAGCAGCTGCGGGTGCTGGGAGCCCGGGCCGGGACCAGCGTCTTCAGCGAGCCCACTGATCCTGTGACGGTGGCCAGCCGGGGCCTGGAGGAGGCTCGCCGGCTCGGCCGCGATGTGGTCATCATCGATACCGCTGGTCGTTTGACGATTGATGCCGAGCTGATGGACGAGGTGGGGCGCATCTCGGAGGCGACCGCCCCCCACTACACCTTCCTGGTGGTCGACGCCATGATCGGTCAGGACGCGGTGACCACCGCCGAGGCCTTCCACGCCACCTTGGCTCTCGATGGCGTCATCCTCACCAAGCTCGACGGTGACGCCCGGGGAGGCGCCGCCCTGTCGGTCAAGGAAGTGGTGGGCCGGCCCATCGCCTTTGCCTCCACCGGTGAGACGCTGGGCGACTTCGACACCTTCCACCCCGAGCGGATGGCCAGCCGCATCCTGGGCATGGGTGACGTGCTCACCCTCATCGAGAAGGCGGAGGCCGACTACGACCAGGACGTGGCGGCCAAGGCCACCACCCGGCTCCAGGAGGGCAAGTTCACCCTGGAGGACTTCTTGGAGCAGATGCAGCAGATCAAGAAGATGGGTCCCCTCAAGGGCATCATCAGTATGCTCCCAGGCGTCCCCAAGGAGCTTAAGAACGCCGACATCGACGACCGGGAGCTGGCCCGGGTGGAGGCGATCATCCGGTCCATGACACCCAGGGAGCGGGACGACCCGGCGGTGATGAACGGATCACGTCGCCTGCGTATCGCCAGCGGCAGCGGTTCCACCACCGCCGAGGTGAGCCAGCTGTTCAAGCAGTTTAAGGAAGTCCAGAAGATGATGCGCTCGGCGGGCGTCATGGGTGGCGGGAGCAAGTCCAAAAAGAGGGCTAAGAAGGGAAAGCGAGGCCGTTGAGGTCACTGCTGGCCCAATCGGGCAACAACCAACTAGGGAGAAGGATCACACCGTGGCCGTAAAGCTCCGCCTCGTGCGGATGGGCAAGAAGAAGCAGCCGACGTACCGGGTGGTGGCGGCTGACAGCCGGTCGCCTCGCAACGGGCGATTCATCGAGATCCTGGGCACCTACGCCCCCAGAGCCGAGCCGTCGGTGGTGACCATTGACAACGACAAGGCACTCAAGTGGCTGAGGCAGGGAGCGCAGCCCACTGAGAGAGTCGAGAAGCTGCTGAAGATATCGGGAGCGTGGGAGACATTTACGCCCACGCCGGCTCCGTGAGCCAGGTGTCGGGGCCTGACGACGGCCATTCGGCGCCCTTTGATCCGCCGGGTCGCCCCGACGAGGCCGAAATGTCCCAGCCAGGAGCGTCGGACGAGGTGGAGGAGTCCTATGAAGCGGAGGGGCCCGAGGAGATCGACGACGACGATCAGCTTGGCAACCGCCTCACCGGAGCCACGGCCCGATCCGTGCTGGATTACCTGGCCAAGGCGCTGGTGGACGATCCCGACGCGGTAGTGATCGAGGCCGATGAGGACTCACCCTCCAGGGGTCAGGGCCTGGTTCTGCGCCTTCACGTGGCTCCCGGCGACATGGGCCGGGTCATCGGCCGGCGGGGCCGCATGGCCGGGGCCATCCGGGCCCTGGTCCGGGCGGCCGGGGCCAGGGAAGGCGTGGAGGCCACCGTCGACATCGTCGACTGATGGCACCTGAGGGGCAGCCGGGGGGGCAGCGCGGCGGACAGGAGTCATCCGACCGTCAGACCGCCCGCCAAGAACCGCGGTTGGAGGTTGGTCGAGTAGCCAAGCCCCACGGCCTGCGGGGAGAGGTCATAGTCCAGCTGGTCACCAATCGGACCGAGCGCCTGAACCCGGGGTCACGGCTGTCGACCGGCCACCGGGAGCTGGAGGTTCTTACCTCGTCTGCCCACCAGGGGCGTTACATCGTCGCCTTTGCCGGGGTGGGCAACCGGGAGGCGGCGGATGCGCTTCGGGGAACGGTACTACTGGCACCCCCGCTGGCCGACCCAGACGCCTTGTGGGCCCACGAGCTGGTGGGAGCCCAGGTGGTCGACCAGTCCGGGTGCCGGTTGGGTCAGGTCATCTCCCTTCAGGCCAACCCGGCCAGTGACCTGTTGGTGCTGGACGGAGGGGGGCTGGTGCCGCTGTGTTTCGTGGTCGAGCACACCGCCGGTCGGGTGGTGGTGGATCCGCCGGCCGGGTTGCTGGACGCTCAGGCTTGAGCGACGAGGGAGCCCCAGGACGCCACGCCGAGCGGCCGCCCCTGCGGGTCGACGTCTTCACCATCTTCCCCCAGATGATCGAGCAGTGGTGCGGCCAGTCGATCATGGGCCGGGCCGCCGGGCTCGGTCGTTTGGACATCAGGGCTCATGACCTGCGTTCGGCGGCGACCGATCCCCATCGTTCGGTGGACGATTCCCCGTTCGGGGGGGGTGCGGGAATGCTCCTGGCTCCCGGACCGGTCTTCGGGGCCGTCGAGGCCGTGCGCCCGCCGCGTCCGCTCTATCTGCTGGGGCCGAAGGGTCAGGTCTTGGATCAGGCCATGGTCAGGGAGCTGGCGGGGCTGGCTGACTCGCCCACCGGCGGCTTCTCCCTATTGTGTGCGCGCTACGAGGGGATGGATCAGCGAGTGGCCGACCACCTGGTGGACGGTGAGCTGTCCATAGGCGACTACGTGGTGGCCGGGGGAGAGGTGGCCGCCCTGGTGGTGCTGGAGGCGGTGACCCGGCTGGTCCGGGGAGTCATGGGCAACCAGGGCTCGGCCAAGGAGGAGAGCTTTGGCCCCGACGACGGGCTGTTGGAGGCACCCCAGTACACCCGGCCGGCTGAATTTCGGGGCTGGGTGGTGCCCGAGGTGCTGGTGTCGGGCGATCACGCCCGCATCGCCCGCTGGCGCCGGGCCCAGTCGCTGGCGCATACCTTGTCCCGTCGTCCCGACCTGATCGAGGCGAAGGGTGGCCTCACCGCGACGGAGGTCGCCTTGCTGGACGAGCTCGGGCTGAGGCCACGCTGATCGGCTGCTAGTTTGGTGCAACCCCTGGCATCTTGAGGAGTCGGCGCGCCGTGAATTCGACTGATCTAATTGACAACGACAGCCTGCGCGACGACATCCCGTCGTTTTGGCCCGGTGACACGGTGAAGGTCCATGTGCGAGTGGTCGAGGGCAGCCGAGAGCGGGTCCAGGTATTCCAGGGGGCGGTCATCCGCCGCCAGGGCTCGGGGGTGAGGGAGACCTTCACCGTTCGCAAGGTGAGCTTTGGCGTCGGGGTGGAGCGGACGTTCCCCGTCCACTCGCCCATCATCGCCCGCATAGAGCCGGTCACCGAGGGTGACGTCCGCCGGGCCAAGCTGTACTACCTGCGGGACCGCATCGGCAAGCGGGCCAAGATCAAGGAGAAGCGAGCGGCACGTTGAGCTCCGCTCACCAGAACACGTTGAGCTCCGCTCACCAGAACACGTTGAGCTCCGCTCACCTAGGGCGTTGACCACCGTGCAGGGCTCCGAGCGAGCATCGAGGGCCAGGGCGCTGGGAGTCGGCGGCGAGGACATGGCCGCCGCCTGGTACTCGGCCCGGGGCTATGAGGTGGTCGCCCGTAACTGGCGCTGTCGGGAGGGGGAGCTGGATCTGGTGGTCCGGTACGGCCGGGTGTTCGTTTTCTGCGAGGTGAAGACCCGGTCATCCGACGCCTTCGGAGCGCCGGTGGAGGCGATCACCCGGGCCAAGCAGGTCCGCCTGCGCCACCTGGCTGCCCGATGGCTGGAGGACGAGGCCCCGGTGCAGGCGCGCCAAATCCGCTTTGACGTCGCCTCGGTCCTGGCCGGGGTGCTCGAGGTCATGGAGGGGGCGTTCTGAGGCCCCTCGACCCGGCGTCACTGGTGGTGGCCGCCGGCCGGGGGCGCGAGGGCCCCGGGGATCCGGTGAATGTACCCATCCCGCTGACCTCCATCTATCGCACGGGCGGCTCGCTGGACTACGGGCGCGACTCCAACGCCGTCTGGGAGGCCCTGGAGGAGGTACTGGGCGCCCTGGAAGGGGGCCGGGCGCTGGTGTTCGGCTCGGGCATGGCGGCCATCGCCGCAGTCGTCGAGACTCTGGCGGTGGGTGCCACGGTGGTGGTGGCCGAGGACGCCTACAACGGCACCAGGCACTTTTTGCATGACCTGGCTGGTCGGGGGAGGTTGTCGATGGTGACAGCCGACATCACCGATACCGCTGCCACGCTGGTCGCCTGCGCGCAGGGCGCTGATCTGCTCTGGCTGGAATCGCCCACCAACCCGCTGCTGGCGGTGGCCGACCTGGCCGCCCTGGCCGAGGGAGCCCACGGCCTGGGCCTGGCGGTGGTGGTGGACAACACCTTCGCCACCCCGCTGCTGCAGCGGCCCCTCGACCTCGGCGCCGACGTGGTGGTGCACAGCGTCACCAAGTTCTTGTCCGGGCACTCCGACCTGGTCATGGGGGCGGCAGTGGCCCGCCAGGACGGGTGGTGGCAGGCCCTGTCGGAGCGACGCAGCGTTTACGGCGGGGTCCCCGGCCCGTTGGACGCCTTCCTGGCCCTGCGAGGAGTGCGGACACTGGCGGTGCGCCTGGAAAGGGCCCAGGAGAATGCCGGTGAGTTGGCTCAGCGCCTGGCCGGCCACCCGTGGGTGACCCGGGTCCGCTACCCGGGCCTGGCCGATCACCCAGGGCATGAGCTGGCAGCCAGGCAGATGCGAGGCTTCGGAGCCATGCTGGCCTTTGAGGTTCGGGGGGGCGCGGCTGGAGCCGACGCGGTGTGCGAGGCCGTGCGCCTGTGTACGCCGGCCACCAGCCTGGGAGGGGTGGAGACCCTGATCGAGCGCCGGGCCCGGTGGGGGGGCGAAGAGGGGACCCCGGCTGACCTGTTGCGGCTCAGCGTGGGTATCGAGGCGCTGGAGGACTTGTGGTCCGACCTGGACCAGGCCCTGGCTGTCTCCGCCGCCATCTAGGGGGCCATGCCCGCCGAGGAGGGGGCCTTCCCGGGTCGTCGTTGGTTGGTGGATGCCATGAACGTCATCGGCAGCCGCCCCGACGGCTGGTGGAGGGACCGGAGGGGTGCCAAGGTGGCCCTGGTCGCCCAGCTGACCACTTGGCGCCAGCAGACGGGCGAACCGGTCACCGCCGTGTTCGACGGATGGGCTCCTGACGGGATCGGTGGAGTGGAGGTGGCCTCCTGCCCGGGCGGCCCGAATGCAGCCGATGACGAGATCGTCCGGCGGGTGGCCGGCGATGCAGAGCCGTCCAGTCTGGTGGTGGCTACCTCCGACGCTGGGTTGGCGGCCCGGGTGCGGGCAATGGGGGCGACGACCGAGGGGGCCCGGCGCTTCAGGGCTCGCCTGGAGGCTCCAGAGGCTCCCGCGGTGAGCGGCTGACGGGGGCTCTCGTACCCCTAGATGGTGATACAGCACTCTCGTAGTATTTGATGCAGGCGCTTTGAGCGGCCGGCGTCTTGGGATAGTGGCCCTCTCTCGCAATAGCAGCTTCTCCGGGAGTCATCCGTGATTGCCACCATCGCATCCGCCACCCTGCTTGGGATCGAGGGTCGTCCTGTGTTCGTCGAGGTCCATGTCTCCAACGGCCTGCCTGCGTTCAATGTGGTCGGCCTGCCAGACGCCGCCTGCCGGGAGTCCCGGGATCGAGTGCGAGCCGCGTTGTTGTCGAGCGACCTGCCCTGGCCCCTCAGGCGGATAACCGTCAACCTGGCACCTTCCAGTGTGCGCAAGGGCGGGGCCGGCCTGGATCTGCCCATTGCCGTGGGCCTGATGGTGGCTCTGGGCGAGCTCTCGCCGGCCATGGTGGAGGACTACGGCTTCGTGGGAGAGCTGGGCCTTGACGGGTCCATCCGCCCGGTGTCGGGAATGGTCAGCCTGGCCGATGCCCTGTCGACCAGGGCCTTGGTGGCGCCGGCTGCCTGCGCCGCCGAGGCCAGCCTGGTCGGCCGCCACCTGGTGCGAAGCGCCACCCGGCTCGCCCAGGTGGTGGACTCCCTGCGGGGTCGGTTGCCGTGGCCGGACAGAACGCCTGAGCGCCAACCGGTACCGACTCCCCATGCCCAGCCCGACCTGGCCGACGTGCGGGGCCAGCGGGTGGGGCGCCAGGCGTTGGAGGTGGCGGCGGCCGGCGGTCATCATCTCTTGATGGTTGGACCGCCGGGGTCGGGCAAGACGATGCTGGCTCGCCGGCTGCCCGGCCTGCTCCCGCGCCTCGAGCGGACGCAGGCCCTCGAGGCCACTCGGGTGCGTTCGTCGGCTGGGCTGGGACTGCCCGGTGGCGGCCTGGTGGAGCGGCCACCATTTCGGGCTCCCCATCACGGGGCTTCCGAGGTCTCCCTGGTCGGCGGGGGCACCGCCTGGATGCGTCCGGGCGAGATCTCCCTGGCCCATCACGGCGTGTTGTTCCTTGACGAGATGGGGGAGTTCTCGGTCTCGGTGCTCGACGCCTTGCGCCAGCCCCTGGAGGAGGGGGTGGTGCGGGTCTGCCGGGCAAGGGGCAGCGTCACCTTCCCAGCCAGGTTCTTGCTGGTGGGGGCCATGAACCCCTGTCCGTGCGGCGAGGGTGGGGCTCCTGGCGCCTGCCGGTGCTCGAATGCCGCCAGGGCCCGTTACGCCCGGCGCATCTCGGGACCCATCCTCGATCGCTTCGATCTTCGGGTGGCGCTGGCTCGTCCCGATGTGGAGCAGCTGATCGGCGGGTCGGCCGGCGAGTCGAGCAGTGTTGTGGCCGAGCGGGTGGCCGAGGCCAGGGCGGTGGCCGCTCGACGGGCGGAGGTCATCAATGCCGAGCTGGAGGTCAACC
>QHCF01000230.1 GCA_003244275.1 Acidimicrobiales bacterium | reverse complement strand
TCGACGTGTACCGCCACCTCGAGAGCGAGGTGAGCATGGCCGCCATGGAGAGCTGCCGTATCAGCTGGGGACGGGTGACGGCCGTCGACGCGACGTCATTGCTGGTGCTGCGGCGGCCTCTGGTGCTGCGGGAAGCGAAGCTGGCCCTGGGCGAGCCCCGTGCCGAGAGAGTCCAGCGCACGCTGGACGACCGGGGTTTCGTCGACCACGCGGCCATCGACGACTGGGTGTCGGTGCACTGGGGCTGGGCCTGCGAGGTGCTCGACCAGCGCGCCAGGCGCAACCTGAGCTTCTGGACCGATCACCACCTCCGCCTCGCCAACCAGACGATTTAGCGGGGCGGCGAAGCCGCCAAACGCCCGGTCAGGGCGGCGAAGCCGCCAGGACACGGCCGGCGACTCAGTAGTTGACTGTGGCCGACTGGTTGGGGGTGGTGGGCGCAGGGGCGGCGGCGGAGGGTCGGGGCTTGGCCGGCCCGGCGTTGACGATCGCCACGGTGGTTCCGGCGCTCACCCGCCCGAACAGGTCCATCTCGTCGTCGGGGTTCATGCGGATGCAGCCGTGGGAGGCGCTGAAACCGATCGACGAGGTGTCAGACGTGGCATGGATGAGGATGCCCGGGGCATCGAGGGCGAGCGCACGGGTTCCCAGGGGGTTGTTGGGGCCGGGCCCGATGGTGGCAGGCATGCTGGTGGACCACGAGCTGTTGGGGTTGGTCCACGTGGGGTTCACGATCTTGGACACGATGCGCCAGGTGCCGGTGGGCGTGGGGAAGGCGGCCTGGCCGGTGGCCACCGAGTACTGCTTGGTGACCTTGCCGTCCTCGTAGAGGTAGAGCATGTTCTCGCCGGTGCGCACGAGGATGACCTTGCTCACTGCCGCCGCGCCCACCTTGGGCTCCACCGGCGTGGATACCAGGTTGACCGACGGGCTGGCGCTCTTGGCTGCGTCGAGGACCGCGGTTCGGGAACGCTCGACGTCGAGCTGGCGGCCGGTCTTGGGGGCCACGATGTTGACGAAGCCTGACGACGTGTCGATCTTGGCGTTCTGCGGCGCCACGGCGACGGCCTTGGCCGCCTGGTCGACAATGGCGGAAACGTTTCCTTGGCCCCAGGTGGGCGTGACTGCCACCGAGGGCGACGTGTGCCCGAACAGGCGCCCCCACACCCGTTGGAACAGGTTCCCTTGATGCGAGCGGATGGCGGCACGGTGGACGGCAGCGGGCACATCGACCCTGAGGCCCAGGTCCCAAGCGGTGGTGGAGGTGTTGAACGAGTCGGCGTGGACCTGGATCGGGCGGTGCAACGGGTCTTCCACCCGAGCCCGCACTGCTTCCAGAGCGCGATCCTCGTGCAGGCCTCCTACTGGTACCCCGCCCACCACCGTGCCGGGGAGCATCGTCTGGGCGGAGCGGTGGTCGTAGCTGACAGCCCATGCCGTGGTCCCTGAGACCACGACCAGCGCGGTGACGATGGATATGACAACGATGGGATGGCGGCGTGCCCAGGTCACTGGGAATCCCTGCGACTGCCACCCGCCACGCACACCGGTGCCATTTCGCAAGTTTACCGCACCCCCCCGGGGTCCGGACTACGGCGGTTGAAGTGACGTCCCTCACGAAGCAGGGCGGCGGCGCAGGCGGCTGGGCAGCAGGCCGGTCACCAGCGAGAGATCCTCGGTACCCAGGGCCCGAGCCGAGGCCACGAACGCCACCAGCCCGGCGGCGCCGGCCAGCGCCACCTCGACCAGCGCCCTCGTCCCGCCCGGCGCCATGGTCGCCCCCAGTCCCACCCGCACGCTCACCATGGCCCCGGTAGCCACCAGGGTGGCGCCGACCGCCTTGGCCAGCTCCCGCAGGGTGTGCGTCGCCTCCAGGCCACCGATGCGCCGGGCCAGCACCGCCCCGGCGGCGATGGCGGCTACCAGGTAAGACAGTGAGTGGGCCAGGGCCAGCCCCCGGACTTGGGCCCGGGGGAACAACAGCAGGGCGAAGGCCACGTAGGCGACGTTGGACACCACGTTGACCACCAGCGGGGTCCGAGCATCCTGGCGGGCGTAGAACGCACGCAGGAACAGGAGGAAGGCCGAGAACGGGACCAGCCCTATGGAGAACATGTCGAGCACCGACGACACCAGGGGGACGCTGGCCGAGCTGGTCACGCCGTGCTGGAGCAAGGTCTGGATCAACGGGCGGGACAGCACCAGATAGGCGGCCGTAGCCGGCAGCAACAGAAGGGTGGTGGCTCGCAGCCCTCCCGCCACCCACGACCGGAAGCCCTCGACGTCTCCATCGACATGACGGGCGGCCAGGGTCGGCACCAGGGCGGTCATGATGGAGACGGCGACCACGCCATAGGGCAGCTGGAAGAAGGCGAAGGCGGTGAAGAAGGCGGTGGGACCGCCCTGCACGCCGTTGGCCAGGTACAAAGCGATGCCGAAGCCGATCTGGTTGACGACGACATACCCGAGCGTCCAGGCCGACAAGCCGGCCAGCTTGCGCACCGCGGGATGGCCGAAGTCGACCCGCAGGCGCAGCCGACCGGGGAGGCGGCGCACGAACGGCCAATGGGCCAGCGCCATCGCCGCTACGCCGGCGGTGGTGCCCCCGGCCAGGAGGAGCCTCTCGCCCAGGTTGGCGCCCACGCTGGCGTCGGTGGGGGTGCCCTTGACGATGGACGCGAAAGCCAAGCAGGTGCCGATCACCACCACGTTGTTGAGGACAGGAGCGAACATCGGCACAGCGAAGCGGTCGTAGGCGTTGAGCAGCGCGCCGGCGATCGCTGCCGCTCCGTAGAACGCGATCTGGGGGGCAAAGACCCGCAGGAAGAAGGTGGCGACC
>QHCF01000156.1 GCA_003244275.1 Acidimicrobiales bacterium | reverse complement strand
GCCGGGGGCCGGGCCGGGGCCGGGGGCCGGGCCGGGGCCGGGGGCCGGGGCCGCTGCGGGGCCGGGAGCGGCGGAGGCGGCCGCCGCGGGGCCGGGCTCTACCGACAGGGGCGCCCTGTCCCCCGATGGGTCGGTGCTCTACGCCCGTAGCGACGCCGGACGGGAGCGAGCGGCGGTCGTGGCTGTCAACCTGGACGAGTCGGAGAGCTCATTCCCGTTTGCCAGCCAGCCGCCATACATGGTCCTGGAGCGACCTGACGCTGAGCTCGAGGATCTGGTTCTCTCGGCCGACGGGGAGCACCTGGCGCTGGCCTGGAATGCCAACAGCGGGTGCAGCCAGCTGAGTGTGCTGGAGTTGGCCAGTGGACACGAGCGACCCGTCGCCGCCATACCTCGGGCCGTCATCGATGAGTGCCGTTTCTCGGCCGACGGCTCGTCCGTCTTCCTCACTGGCGAGGACTGGTCCGATCCTCGCGGCGTCTGGTCCATCGACCTGGCCACGTTGGAGGCACGGCCGGTGAGCAGTCCCGGTGGCGCGACGATCATCAGCTCGCCGGGAGCCAGCACCGACAGCGCGGACACCACTGAGCTGTCGCCTCCCACCCTCTCCCACCTCGCCTCGGCCGATGGAACCCCGCTCACCGGTTGGCTGTACCGGCCACCCGGACCGCCGCCGTGGGCCTCCATGATCTACCTCCACGGCGGCCCTGAGTCCCAGGAACGGCCTGTCTACAACTCACTCTTTCTGTCTCTGCTGGCGGCCGGCATCGCCGTGTTCGCCCCCAACGTCCGGGGTTCCTCAGGCTTCGGCCCCGCCTTCCTCAATGCCGACAACCTCGCCGGCCGCTATGGAGCCATTGCTGACGTGGCCGCCTGTGCCCAGCACCTGGCCGACCTGGGGATCGCCGATCCCGGCCGCATCGGTTGCATGGGCCGGTCCTACGGCGGCTACCTGACTCTTGCCGCCCTCGTATGGTACCCAGAGCTTTTCGCGGTCGGCGTGGACGTTTGCGGGATGGCCGAGTTCGCGAGCTTCTTCGCCCTTACCGAACCCTGGATCGCGGCCGCCGCTACCTCCAAGTACGGCGACCCGGTCCTCGACGAGCAGCTCCTATGCGACCTCTCCCCCATCTACCGCATTGATCACCTGGTGGCCCCCCTCCTCGTCGTCCACGGCGGCCACGACACCAATGTCCCGCTCGATCAGGCCCAGCAGGTGGTAGCCGCACTGGAGACCCTGGGCATCGAGCATCGGTACCTGGTCTTTCCCGAAGAGGGGCATGAGCTCATGGAAACCCGCAACCGGGCCGCCTTCGTGAGGGCAACGGTGGCCTGGGTGACCGAGCATCTCTGCCCGGACCTGGAGCCAGCAGGCTGCTCCACCGACTTCGTCGCCGAGACGTCACCGTGGGCGTTCGGTGAGGCCGAAGGCCGCCTCGATGGCCGAGCCTAAGCGTCTCTTCGCACCAGCAGCCAGCAGCCAACCGCCAGCAGCACGACCGCGTACCCGCACAGCAAACCCAGGCTGGCCCAGGGCGACAAGGCATTGGTCACGGGATGGACGGCGCCCATGGACCGACCCACGTCCAGGGGAAGGAACTTCTCCACCGCCGTGCGAATCGAGGCCGGGAAGGCATTGATGACCAGTGGCACGATGAAGACCGCCGCGACATAGGTGGCAATGCCACCGGCGGTATGTCGGATGATGGTGCCGATCCCCAGCGCGACAAGACCGATCAGGGCCACGAACACGCCGGCCAGCAGCACCGCTCGCGCCACCCCGGGCTGGCCCAAGGTGGCCTGAGGTGCCTTCCCCGAGATCATGGCCTGTCCGGCCAGGAAGGAGACCACACAGACCGCTTCTCCGACGATCAGAGCGACCAAGCCGAAGACTACTGCCTTGGCCCCGAGCACCAGCGGTCGGTTGGGGACGGCCGACAGAGTGGCTCGGATGCTTCCCGTGCCGTGCTCAGCGGTGATGACGAGGATCCCCAGTACCCCGATGGCCAACTGACCGACGGCCAACCCGGCCAAGCTGTCGTTGGTCGGGTCGAATTGAAGCCTGTCCGCCAGGGACAGGTGCGCCCAGTTGGAGGCATCGGCATGCGTCACCAGCACGCCGATGCCGATGGTCACGAAAATCAGGGCGCCCAGCGTCCACATGGTGGAGCGAACAGTGCGCAGCTTGATCCACTCGGAGCGGATTGCTCCGGTGGAGTGGTAATGGCCGGCGGGCAGCGGCCTGGTCTCGCTGATCTCGTTGGAGACGGTCACGGCGTCCTCCCTCTAACCTCGGCCGGGGGCTGCCGGCCGTCCGAATCTGCTGCGGCCGCCAAGCCGTCACCACCTCGGTACTCGACGCTGTCATGGGTCAGCTCCATGAAGGCTTCCTCCAGGGAAGCGGCCTGGGGAGACAGCTCGTGGAGAATGACACCCCGACTCCCGGCCAGCTCACCGATGGCGCTGGCCGACAGGCCGGTTACCACCAGGCCGCCATCGTCCTCGGGAGTGACGCACGCTCCCGCTTCACCCAGAATGCCGCCCAGGACGGCTGCCTGAGGGCTGCGAACCCGCACGAAGTGCTGAGAGCTCTGGGCGATGAACTCGGCGACCGACATCTCGGCGATCATCCGACCCCTGCCGATCACCACCAGATGGTCAGCGGTCAGCGCCATCTCGCTCATCAGATGGCTGGAAACGAAGACCGTCCGTCCCTGCCCGGCCAGAGTTTTGAGGAGATTGCGGATCCACCGGATGCCCTCAGGGTCGAGCCCGTTTACCGGCTCGTCGAACATCACCACGCCGGGGTCACCCAACAACGCACTGGCCATGCCGAGACGCTGGCCCATGCCCAGGGAGAAGGTTCCGGTCCGCTTGCGGGCCACTGCGGAGAGACCCACCACCTCCAGCACCTCGTCGACGCGCGCCAGCGGGATGGCATTGGTCACAGCCAGGCTGGCCAGGTGAGAGCGCGCGCTGCGGCCCGGGTGGAACGCCTTGGCCTCCAAGAGGGCACCCACCTCGCGCAATGGCCAACGCAGCTGGTGGTAGTCCTTGCCGTTGATCCGCGCCCGGCCAGCATCGGGACCATCCAAACCCATGATCATGCGCATGGTCGTGGACTTGCCCGCGCCGTTCGGTCCGAGGAAGCCGGTGACCTGGCCAGGTCGAACCTGGAAGCTGAGCCGGTCCACGGCCAGGGTGCGTCCGTAGCGCTTGGTGAGACCCTCGGCCTCGATCCCCACGGTGTCCTCGGTCATTGGGACATCTTCCCATCACCGGGACAGGACAACAATGGGGGACATCCCTGATTGGACCCTGAGCATCGGCGCCGAGGAGCCCCGATCAGCCAAGGGCCGCCAACCACCCTCAGCCCGCGGAGCTGGTGACCTCCAGCGGGAGGACGCTCAGGCGGCGGGGAGCGACCGGTTCCCGGCGTGAGGGAGGCCCTGGTACCAGGGCCTCCAGATCGGCTGCAGTCAGGGTCTCCCGGTCGTAAAGGGCCTCGGCGATCACGTCGAGCTCCTCGGCGTGGTCGTCCAGGATCACCCGGGCGGCTTGCTCGGCCCGGTTCAGCAGGTTCCCGATCGGGTCCGCCGAGGTGGACCCCAGCCCGCTGGCCACCTGCTGGGCCAGGGTGTCCAGACTGGTACCGCCCTGTCCGGGCCGGGAAATCATGGCCCACTGCTCCACCATTCGCCGAGCCAACGTCCCGGCGTGCTGGAGGTCATCCTCCGAACGGGTGGTGGGCTCCCCGAAGACGTTCATCTCGGCCGCCCGGCCGCCCAGGAGTAGGATCATCTGGGCCTGGAGCTCCCGCTTGGTGAGGACCGACCGCCCCTCGGCTATCGACCAGATCGAGCGTTCGGTGACATTGCCCCGGCTGTAGATCGAGATCCGAGGGGGAGGCCTCACACCCCGCAGGAGGAGGCAGAGCAGCGCGTGGCCGGCCTCGTGATAGGCGATCAGCTGACGCTCGTCCTCGTCCATGGACTGAGCCGCTCCGGTGCCGGCATGCAGGCGGGCGCACGCCTCGTCCACGTCCTCGGGACCGATCATCTCCCGATGGTGGCGAGCAGCCAGGAGGGAGGCTTCGTTGACCAGATTGGCCAGGTCAGCCGCCGAGCAGCCGGCGGTGTCGTTGGCCACCGTGGTCCAGTCCACCCGCCTGGAGAACCGCCGTCGGCTGGCGTGAAGGGCCAGGATCTCCTGGCGGGCTCGGGGCCCGGGCAGGTCGATCAGAACCCGGCGGTCAAAGCGACCAGGCCGCAGCAGGGCAGGGTCGATCATCTCGGGCCGGTTGGTGGCGGCGATGACCAGGGTGCGAGAGGAGGTACCAGGGCCATCCAGCTCCACCAGGAGCTGGTTGAGGGTATTGTCGAACTCCCGACCGCCGCCGACATCGCCGTGGCGGTGGCGTCCAATGGCATCCAGCTCATCGATGAAGAGGATCGACGGCTTCTCCCGCGCCTTGACGAACAGCTCTCGCACCCGAGCCGCCCCCACGCCGACGTAGCGCTCTACGAAGCTGGCGGCCGAGATGTAATAGAAGGGCACACCAGTCTCGCCGGCCAGGGCCCGAGCCAGGAGGGTCTTGCCGCACCCGGGCGGCCCATGGAGGAGAATCCCCGTCGGTAGCTCAGCTCCGAGGCGCTTGTAGCGGTGGGAGTCGGCGAGGTAGTCACCTAGCTCCCGCACCTCGGCAATGGCCTCGTCCATGCCGGCCAGGTCGGCAAAGGTGACGCCGGGCTTGGTGGTGGTGGCCGGCGGTCCGTTGGTCTCGCCACCCTCTTTGGAGCGCCGATCGTGGCGTCGGCTCAGGTACTGGGTAAGGAGCAGGGCCCCGACGGTGACCGCGAAGATGGCCCCGATGGACACCAGGAAACCCGGACTGCTCAGGATGTTGAGGGTGCCCATGGCTCTACTCTCTCGCTGCGGTCTCGGCCACTGTCTCGGCGCTGAAGGCTCCATGCAACCACATGGGCAACAAGACGCACAATACGCCCTTCAGGCACAAGGACCGAGGGTCACGGCCCCAGCCTCGGTAGGATGGTTGCGATGAAGCGGTGGTTCAGTCGCTCGAGACAAGGCGGTGAAGTGGTGAGTGACGGGGCTTCCCCGCAAGAGGGCGGACCCGAGGAGGTCCGCAGCGAAGCGGAATGGCGGGACCGCCTCAGTCCCGAGCAGTACCAGGTACTGCGGCGCAAGGGTACCGAGCCGGCCTTCAGCGGTCGGTACGTTCACGCCCACGACGACGGCATGTATCGCTGTGCCGGGTGCGGGGCCGAGCTGTTCAACTCGTCCACCAAATTCGACTCGGGCACCGGCTGGCCCAGCTTCACCGAGCCGGCGATAGCCGAGAACGTCGTCCTAACCAGCGACCGCACCCACCTGATGGTGCGGACGGAGGTCACCTGTCGGCGCTGTGGCTCCCATCTGGGCCATGTCTTCAACGATGGGCCGGCGCCTACCGGCCAGCGCTACTGCATGAACTCTCTGTCCCTGGATCTCGACAGCTCGGGACTGGACACCTCTCCGCCAAAGTCCTGACCCGTCCCGGCGCGGCGGCCACTACCCACCCGCTCGAGCTCGTGGCCAATCACGGCCGGTCCGGTCGTTCGGAGGAAACCCCTTGACCATCAAACAAGGTCGGGCCAACGCCATCGAGGCCGAGGGTCTCACCAAGACCTTCGGGAAAAAGGTGAGGGTCCAAGCCTTGGACGACCTAAGCCTGTCGGTGGAGACAGGGTCCATCTTCGGGCTGCTCGGCCCCAATGGAGCAGGCAAGACCACCGCCGTGCGCATCTTCACCACCACGTTGGTACCCGACCGGGGACGCGCCCTGGTGCTGGGCCAGGACGTGGTCGCTCGTGCCCGAGAGGTCAGGGCATCCATCGGCCTGGCCGGCCAGTTCGCGGCGGTGGACGAGAACTTGACCGGGAAAGAGAACCTGCGCATGATCGGCCAGCTCAACCACCTGTCTCGCCACCAGGCAACCGCCCGGGCCAATCAGCTCCTGGGCGACTTCGGGCTCTCGGATGCCGCAACCCGGCCGACCAAGGGCTACTCCGGAGGCATGCGCAGGCGCCTGGACCTGGCCGCCGCCCTGGTCCGTCGGCCCCGCGTGCTCTTCCTGGACGAGCCCACCACCGGCTTGGACCCCAGAGCCGGATCGACCTGTGGGCAGTGATCGAGGAGTTGGTGGGAGGGGGAACCACCGTGTTGCTGACCACCCAGTACCTGGAGGAGGCCGATCGCCTGGCTGACAAGGTGGTAGTGGTGGACCACGGAAGGGTCATCGCCGAGGGGACGCCGTCCCGGCTCAAGGCCGAATTGGGAGCCACCGTATTCAGCATCACCCTGGCCGACCAGGTGGAGGCGGCCGGGGCGGCGCGGGTGCTGGGAGACATCTGGGCCAAAGCCCCGGTGATCGAGGGAACGACCGTGGAGGTCACCCTTGACGGTGGGCCCCGCCTGGCCACCGAGGCCCTGGTGGCACTGGACCGGGCCGGCCTGGTGCCGGTCACCTTGGCCCTTCGAGAGCCCAGCCTGGACGACGTGTTCCTCGGCCTGACCGGCCACCGGGCCAGAGTCCGAAGCGAGGTGGACACCGGGACAGGCGAGGGCCCGATGGCGCCGGGCCCGGTGGCCCCGGACCCGACAGCGGACCGCACGGCCCGGACGGGAGCGTGCCGCCGGCCGAGGAGGTGCTCCGGTGACCGCCGTTGCCGCTGACGCTGCGACACTCGCCCATCCTGGCCCACCCCCCCACCGGACATGGGGTGCATTGTCCGACGCGCTGGTTCTCACCGAGCGCAACCTGATTGCCTACCTGCGCATTCCTGAGGCGCTGTTCTTCTCCAGTGTGCAACCGGTCATGTTCGTGTTGCTGTTCCGCTACGTCTTCGGCGGGGCCATCCGGGTACCGGGGCAGAGCTACGTCAACTTCTTGATGCCGGGCATCTTCGTCCAGACGATGGCCTTCGGAGCAGTGAGTACCAGCGTCGGCCTGGCCGAGGACCTTCACAAAGGCCTGATCGAGCGATTCCGGTCCCTTCCCATGGCCCGCTCTGCGGTCCTGGCCGGGCGGACCACCGCCGACCTGATCCGCAACGTCGTAGTGGCGGCCGTCATCACCGCCGTCGGCTACGGAGTGGGCTTTCGCATCCAGACCAGTGTCCTGGCCTTCCTGGCCGGGGTGGGCGTGGTGCTGGCCTTCTCATACGCCCTGTCCTGGGGTTTCGCCATCGTGGGATTGTCTGCTTCCAACTCCGAGACGGCCCAGGTGATGGCTTTTCCCATCCTGTTCCCCCTCACCTTCGCCTCCAGCGCCTTCGTGCCGGTGGCCACGTTGCCCGGCTGGCTGCAGGCCTTTGCCCGCCACCAGCCAGTGAGTGTGGTGATCGACGCGGCTCGGGCCCTGATGCTGGGTGGCCCCACCGCCGGCCCGGTGGAGGCCGCCCTGGCCTGGTGCGCCGGCCTGCTGGTGGTGCTGGCGCCGCTGGCCGTACGCCGCTACCGCCGCAGCGTATGAACTGAGCGTATGAACTGGTAGCCCACTGCTCGACCGTCCGGCCGCCACTACCATCATGGACGATTCGACGAGGAGGGTGGAAATGCCGAAGGGGTCAGCGAGCTCAGTGAGCAATCAGGCCAGCCGCACCGCCCCAGTGACGGCCATGCGCCGGGCCTGCCTGGCCATGCTCGTTCTCCTGCTCATCCAGTACGGGCTGGGCATGGCGGTCAACCTCTACGTCAAGGTCCCGGCCGGCCACCCCGAATTGGGCCAGGCCTTCGCCAAGGCCATCACTCAGGGCGCACCCGCCCTGGCCATCCACGCCTCCCTCGGCCTGCTGCTGGTCCTGAACGCCATCGGGTTGGTGGTGCAAGGGGTAAAATCCGGACGCCGCAACGCCCTGGCGGCCGCGATCGTGGGCCTGCTGGCCCTGGCCGGGGCGGCGTTCAATGGGGCCAGCTTCGTGAGCAATGGCCGCCCCTACGCTTCCCTGGCCATGGCCCTGCTGACGGCGTTGGCCCTGCTCTCCTATGTCGTCGCCCTCTACAGCCTTGACTGACCAGCCACCTTGACTGACACGGCGGCTCGCTACTCACCCCCGGCCCGCCGGCCTCAGACTCCGACCGCCGTCACCATCCGATAGCCCCGGCCGGGCACCACCTCGATGGCGGCGCCAGCCGGGCCCAGCTTGTCCCGCAACCGCCCCACAGTGACCTCCACCACATGGGAGTCACGAGCGTGGTCTCCCCATACCCGCTGGAGCAGCCATGCTCGGGGAGCCACCGCGTCAGGTCGGCGAGCCAAGGCCAAGATCAGGTCCCGCTCCCTCGGTCCCAGACGCACCGGCTCCCCGTCGACCATGGCCAGACAGCCCTGGACCACCACCTGATGGCCGGCCAGGTCCAACACCGGCCGGTCGTCTCGGAGTCGCTGGGTGAGCTCTCGAACCAGGAGGCCCAGGCGCCCCACCGGCGGGGCCAGCGGCGACTCAATACCCACCTCCCGCGCCCCTCCGGCGCACACAGGTCCCACGCAGGCGGCCAGCACCTTGGTGTTGAAGGCGTCCCGGAGGGATTCCTCGAGTCCATGACGCCCGGCAATGGCCATCAGGTTGCGGGCGGCCGGCGCGGCAGTGAAGGTCACCGCCTCCAGGCGTCCGGCCACCACCGCCGTGGCCAGCCTCACCGCCGGCCCCTCGTCGGCCGGGCTGCGCCACTGGTAGACGCCGATCTCGGTCACGCGGGCGCCCATCCCCTCCAGCGCCCGGCGGACCTCCGGCGACTCGGTGCCGTAGAGCTGCACCACCACCCGCTGGCCGGCCACTCCCCGGCCCCGCGCCCGGCGCCCATCTGGGCAGGCGGCCCCCGCCTCGGCCGCCGCCTGCTCGGCCAGCCCCGGAGCGCCAGCGCCGCCCGCCTCGGCCACCCCCCGCTCGCCGACGCCGCCAACCTCGGCTGCATCTGCCTCGGCCAGGATGGCCACCAGGTCGCCCATGCGCTCGGTGGGCGCCCGCCTCCACACCGCCAGCCCGAGCGACTCGACGGCCACGGCCGACTTGGGCCCTCGGGCCACCACCCGGGCACCATGCAACGCGGCCCGCAGCCGCTCTTCCATCCCCCACTCCTGGGCCGCCTCGAACCAGGCCCGCATGCCAATCCCGGTAGTGGCCAGTAGCCAGGCCGGGGGCGAGGCGATCACCGCCTCGGTGTCCCGCCGCAGGGCCACGTCGTCGACCAGGTAGGCAGTGGTGATGGACGGCCCGTGGAGGACCGTCGCCCCCCGCCGGCGCAGCAGGTCGGCCTGCTCGGCCCAGCGGCGATCGGCAGTCACGCCGATGGTGAAGCCCTGAAGGGCCAACACACCCATGCTCAAGGATGGCCCATGATTGTTACCGCCGGATTGCCAACTGGAGTTCACGGTGTGAACTCAACCGCACACCTGCGACTGAGAGCGAGATGTGACCCAGCGTTCATCTGGGGGCAATACCGCCGGAACCTCGCCCCGCTTGGATGACAGGCATGGCGAACACCTCACGCTCTACTCTGATCGTCGCCGGGAACGGCATGGTCGGCCACCGCCTGCTCGAGGCCCTGGTGGAGAAGGGCGCCACCGATCAATGGGACATCGTCGCCTTTGCCGAGGAGCCCCGGCCAGCCTACGACCGGGTGGCCCTGTCGTCCTTGTTCTCCGGGTCCACTCCTGACGAGATAGCCCTTCCCTCCGCCACGTCCTCGCCCACTCCCACTCCCAGCCCTACCGTGCACCTGGGCGAGCGGGTGGCGTCGGTCGACCGCCAGGCTCACCAGGTGGTCTCCTCCACCGGGCGGCGAGTGGCCTACGACGCCCTGGTGCTGGCCACCGGCTCGACCCCCTTTGTCCCCCCCATACCGGGCCATGACGCCGCCGGCTGCTTCGTGTACCGCACCATCGAGGATGTCGAGGCCATCAAGGCGTGGGCCGCCGACTGCCGGGTGGGAGTAGTGATCGGCGGAGGTCTGCTGGGCCTGGAGGCGGCCAACGCCCTGGTCCACCTGGGCCTGGTCACCCACGTGGTCGAGCTGGCTCCCCGCCTCATGCCGGTCCAGGTGGACGACGGGGGCGGGGATGCCCTACGCCGACACATCGCCGCTCTGGGCGTGACCGTCCACACCGGCTGTCGCAGCACCGAGGTCCTCACCTGGGCGGCACGGGGCCGCCCGGGAGGCAGGGCAGGGGGGGCCCGTCGGGTCGCCGGACTGCGACTTGACGACGGCAAGGAGCTGGTCTCCAGCCTGGTCGTGTTCTCCGCCGGTATCCGGCCCCGCGACGAGCTGGCCCGGGCCGCCGGCCTGGAGGTGGGCAAGCGGGGCGGGGTCGTGGTGGACGAAGCCTGCCGCACCTCCGACCCGGCCATCTTCGCCATCGGTGAGTGCGCCCTGGTGGCCGGCCGGACCTGGGGCCTGGTTTCCCCCGGCTACCAGATGGCCAAGGTGGTGGCCGATCGCCTGATGGAGGGCGACTCCACCTTCACCGGGGCCGACTGCTCGACCAAGCTCAAGCTGTTGGGGGTGGACGTGGCCAGCTTCGGCGATGCCCACGGAGAGGCCCCCGGGACCGAGTCCCTCACCTTCGCCGACGCCCGGGCGCCCATCTACCGCAAGCTGGTCCTGGACACCGCCGACGGCCGGGTGGTGGGCGGCGTCCTGGTCGGAGACGCCTCAGGCTATACCGAGCTGGCGGCCATGGCCCAGGGGTTCATGACCACGCCGGCTGAGCCGGCTGCCCTGGTCCTTCCGGTAGGAGTAGCGGGTGCCTCCAGCGGGGCCCGAGGGGCGGGAGTGGCCGGCCTCAGTGGGTCGGCGACCATCTGCAATTGCGAAAATGTCTCCAAGGGAGCCATATGTGCCGCCGTCACCGACGGGGGCGCGACCGACGTGGCCGGAGTCAGGTCGGCCACCAAGGCCGGCACCGGTTGCGGCGGCTGCCTTCCCCTGCTGGCCGACCTGGTGGACGACGAGCTGGGCCGAGCCGGGGTGGCGGTATCCAAGGCCCTCTGCGAGCACTTCGCCTATTCCCGCCAGGAGCTGTTCGACATCATCCGGGCCGAGGAGCTGGCGTCCTTCTCCGACCTGCTGGCCAGGCGCGGGACCGGGCGGGGGTGCGAGATCTGCAAGCCGGCGGTGGCCTCCATGCTGGCCTCCATGGGCTCGGGCTACATCCTGGATGCGGCCCAGGCGGCGTTGCAGGACACCAACGACCACTTCCTGGCCAACCTCCAGCGGGACGGGACGTACTCGGTCATCCCCCGGGTGCCCGGCGGCGAGATCACGCCCGAGCAGCTGATCACGCTGGGCGAGGTGGCCAGGGACTTCGGCCTGTACTCCAAGATCACCGGCGGCCAGCGC
>QHCF01000152.1 GCA_003244275.1 Acidimicrobiales bacterium | reverse complement strand
CGTCGCGGGACTGGGCGTCGTCGGGAGACCTGGCATGGTTTTCGAAGGGCTTGCGACCACCGCAGAACGCTCGGTGGACGCAGGGCCGGCGTTGGGCGCGGCCTCGAAAGTGGTCGTCGGTCCCGCAGGTAGTCCGCCGGTAGAGGGTCCCTCACTGAGAACGGCCGGGTCGCTGGTCACCAAGCGAGGATCGCTGGGCCGTCCGGGCGTGGTTGGTTCTGCAACTGTCTGCGATCCAGACGAGATGGGTGAGGCGGGCGCGGAGGTCACCGTTTGCTCACCGGTCGTCTCATCGGCCCCGGTCCCGGTCGAGGCAACGGTCGGGATGGATCCTCGCCCAGTGTGGGCAATCGCCGGCGCTGGCTCAGGATCGACAATCGTTGACGGTGGCTCGATCTCGTTGCCCGGGACCGGCGTCGATGGCCGAGTCGAAGTGACCGGCGCGCCCGACCCCCTCCCGGATGCGCCTGGGGATTCGCTCCCGAAGCGACCAGTCGGTCCCAGGCGGGCACCAGCTCGCCGGCCCACGGGCGCGGCAGACTCCGGCTCCGCCGGGGAGACGTCCCGGCGCAGGCCGTCGGCATCAGCCCGGCGACGGGCACGGTCAGCCTGGGCGTCCTCGATGCTCGAGGAGTGGCTCTTTACCCCGATTCCCAGGACCTGGCAAAGGTCAAGGGCCTCCTTGTTGGTCAGCCCGAGCTCGCGGGCGAGTTCATAGACCCGAATTTTCTTGGCCAACTGCTGCGTCAATCCTCTCCGTGGGGTTCGGCGCCGCTATCATCCCGGCGCTCGGACCCTCCATCCAACTTGCTGGTGCCCCAGTCCTTATACTCGCACACCCCCAGGATATG
Source organism: Acidimicrobiales bacterium (assembly GCA_003244275.1). Lineage (GTDB taxonomy): Bacteria > Actinomycetota > Acidimicrobiia > Acidimicrobiales > QHCF01 > QHCF01. The sequence continues at coordinate 6,947 of QHCF01000152.1, read as the reverse complement.
CGGCGACAGCTCGTCGCCGGCCAACTCTCCACGCAGGGCGGCCAGCGCGCCCGGCGACACCGCCGCCCGCAGGGCCCGGCTGAATGACTGGCGGCGCTGGGCCAGATCCAGGCATCGGATCGAACCGGCGCACAGCCAGGCACCTCGCCCGGGCAGAGATCGCCCCATGATCAGCCGACCGTCCTCGGACAGCACCACCCTGAGCAACTCGCTGGCAGGCGCAATCCTGCGACAACCGACGCAGGTACGACGGGGGCCTATGCCGGCGACCCGTCCGAACCATCAGAGCCGGCCTGTGCCAACCGCTCCTCGCCACCGACGGGCTCAGCCGTCACCGGGCCGACTGTCGAGGGTGCAACTGTCGTCAAGGGCTCGGCCGTCGCCACCTCGGGTCCGGCGGGCGCCACATCGGGTCCGGCGGGCGCCACATCCGCGGGCGCCACATCCGCGGGCGCCACATCCGCGGGCGCCACATCCGCGGCTGGCGGCTCCCCCATCGACCACTGTTCGGCGGACACCGCCTCGCCACCCTCGGCAGGTTGCCAGACCATCTCACCTGCGGTGGTGCGGACCCATTCTCCCTCGGCCCACTCCTCCCCGGCGTAACCTGCCTCTTCCTCGGCCAGCTGCGTCTCGCTCTTGATATCGACCCGCCATCCAGTGAGGCGGGCGGCCAAGCGGGCATTCTGGCCCTCTTTGCCGATGGCCAGCGACAGCTGGAAGTCGTGCACGATCACGGTGGCCGTGCCGGTCTCGTCGTCCAGACGGACCTCCTTCACCCGGGCTGGCTGAAGGGCCCGCTGCACGAACTCGGCAGGGTCCTCCGAGAAGGGCACGATGTCGACCTTCTCCCCTCGAAGCTCGTTGGTGACCATTCGGACTCGGGCTCCCCGGGCCCCGACACACGCTCCAACCGGGTCGACATTGGCGTCGTTGGACCACACTGCGATCTTGGTTCGGTGTCCCGGCTCACGTGCCGCGGCCTTGAATTCCACCACGCCGCTGCTGATCTCGGGGACCTCCAGCTCGAAGAGGCGCCGTATGAGCCCAGGATGGGTACGGCTGACCACGATCTGAGGTCCTTTGGTCGTCTTGCGGACCTCGACTATGTAGGCCTTGAGCCGCGAGCCGTGCTCGTAGCGCTCGTAGGGGACCTGCTCTGCCTGGGGCAATAGCGCCTCCACCTTGCCCAGGTCGAGCAGTGTGTAGCGATTGTCGCTCTGTTGGATTATGCCGGTGACTATGTCTCCCTCTCGCCCGGCGTACTCCTCGTACTTGAGGTCGCGCTCAGCCTCCCGGATGCACTGGAGGATGACCTGCTTGGCCGTCTGGGCGGCGATACGCCCGAAATCCTCAGGGGTGTCGTCCCACTCCCGTATTACGTTGCCATCGGCGTCCAGCTCCTGGCCGTAGACCAGAATTTCCCCGCTGTCGGGATCGACCGTAACCACGGCCTCCTCGGCGGCGTCCGGCAGTCGCTTGTAGGCAACCACCAGGGCATTGGCCACTGCCGCGAGCAGGGTATCCACGCCGATGCCCTTTTCGCGGGCAATCTGCTGCAGCGCCTCCAGGAACTCGAAGTTCTTGCTCATCGGGCATCCGCCGTCCAATGGGCGGTGGCGACGCGGGCCGGGCCGCCTCTCGGTGCGGCGGAGTTGGCCGGGCCGCCTCCCGGGCGGGCCGTACTGGCCGACCCGCCTCCCGGGCGGGCCGTACTGGCCGACCCGCCTCCCGGGCGGGTCTTGCCCTTGCCCGGGCGGACCGCCGGGCCCCACTGCAGCACGGTCCTGGCCCGTTCGATCTGGTCATACGCCAGCCGCCGGCGAGCGTCGGTCCGGCCCGTGACCTCAACCACGATGGCCTGAGCATCCGCCTCGATCAGACGTCCCTCGATCCGGCGGTCACCCGACGTGCCCGGACGAGTCTTGATCGCCACGGTGGCACCGACAAACCGACGAAAATGCTCAGGGGTACGCAGCACCCGCTCGATCCCCGGGCTCGAGACCTCGAGGGTGTAGCTACCCTTGGGGCCGGCCGTCTCGTTCTCGTCGAGAGCGCCGAAGACCAGTCGGGTGGCCTCGGCCAGCGTGTCCAGGTCGAGACCGCCATCGCCGCGGTCAACAACGACCCGGAGGCCGCCAGGGCCACTCTCCACGTCCACCAGCTCCATGCCGAACGTCCCCAGCACCGGCTCGACGACAAGACGCACCTGCTCCGGCGCCACCATCTCCAATCTCCTCCTCAAATCGAAATTTGCCAGCCCAGGACTCTCGCCCCTATCCCTTCACCAACGTCAGCGCACCCACGAAACAAAAGCGTGGGCCTTCGCCCACGCCTTCCACAGATACTCGACGAACGAATAGCGCTGTCAGTATAACTGACACTCGGGGGGCTGCGCCCCCCGAGGACCCCCCAAAGGCATATGACCCACCTTCGGCGGGATTGTCTACCTTGTTCCGACAAAACAGGGCGCCTACGGCGCCGGCTGGTCGGTCAGCGGGGAGGTCCTGCCTTTGCTGCCGCGGCCACCTGGTCCAGGGGTAGCTCGGTCTTTGCTCCAGTCGCCCGGGCCTTCAGCTCGGCCACGCCTCGTTCCAGGCCCTTGGCCCCCACCACCACCTGGGTGGGAAGGCCCAGGAGATCGGCGTCGGCGAACTTGACCCCGACCGAGGCATCCCGGTCGTCGAACAAGACGCTGGTCCCGGCCCCGGCCAGCTCGGCGTAGAGCCCCTCGGCGGCCTCCGCCACCGCCGGCGACCTCCCAGCGCCGAGCGCCAGGAGGTGTACCTGATAGGGGGCCACCGACTCCGGCCAGCACAGCCCGGCCTCGTCGTGGTGCTCCTCGGCTATGACCGCCACCATTCGCGACAGTCCCATCCCGTAGCACCCCATCCAGTAGGGCAGCTCCTGGCCACCCTCGTCGTTGAAGGTAGCGCCCGGGAACTTGGCCGAGTAGGTGGTCCCCAGCTGGAAGGTGTGGCCGGCCTCCACTGCTCGCACCAGCTCCACCACCGCCCCGCACCGGGGACAGTCGCCCCCCTCAGCCAGCTGGGGAGCAGCCTCGATGCTGGCCGCCCAGCCGCAATCCGGAGACGAACACCTGGCGAAATGATCCTCGCCGATCTCCGAGGCCACCATGAACTCGTGGCTCACGTCCCCACCGATAGGACCTGACGCCGCCTCCACTGGAGTCACGGCCAGGCCCAGCCGGGCGAAGATGCGGCGGTAGGCGTCATACATGTCCCGGTACGAGGCACCCATGGCCTCGGCCGAGACGTCGAAGGTATAGGCGTCCTTCATGATCAGCTCCCGGGTACGCAGCAGCCCGTAGCGGGGTCGGGCCTCGTCCCGGAACTTGGTCTGGACCTGGTACACCGCCAGGGGCAGGTCCCGCCACGAGTCGACCTCGGTCGCGATGGTGGCGGTGACCACCTCCTCGTGGGTCGGGGCCAGCACGAACTCCCCGCCCTTGGCGTGCACCCGAATCAAGACATCGTCCATGGTGATGGTGCGCCCGCTGCGCTCCCACAGATCCACCGGGTGTAGGGCGGCCAGCAGCAGCTCCTGCGCCCCGACGCCGTCCATCTCCTCTCGCACCACCTCGGTCACCCGGTGCAGGACCCGCAGGCCGAGCGGAAGGAAGGTATAGACCCCCGACGCCAATCGACGGATGTAGCCAGCCCTCACCAACAACCGGTGGCTGGCCACCTCGGCGTCGGCCGGAGCGTCTCGCAGCGTTCGTAACAACAGGCGGGACATGCGCATGGCCGAAGGGTAGGCCACCAGCGTTAGCGCAGCCGCATCTTTGCGAAAGTGGCCGAGGCGCGCCGGCGGCCCTTGGCCACTTTCGCCGGGCCTACTCCTCCTCGAGCTTCTTGCGAATCAGCTGGATCCGCTCCTCGGAAGAGTTGACGTCTTCGCCTTGGACCTCCAGCAGAGCCCGGCGGTCGTCCTCGGCGGCGGCCTCGGCCCCGGCGTCAGCCGCCGCCAGGCGGGCCTCGACCCCCTCGGCCACGATGTGGTCGGCCTCGGCCACCAGTGCCTCGACCATCTCGTCCTCGGGGACCACCCTCACGATCTTGCCCTTGATGAACAGATGGCCCCGGTGGCGCCCGGCGGCGATGCCGAGGTCAGCCTCCCTGGCCTCGCCCGGGCCGTTGACCACGCAGCCCATCACCGCCACCTGGATGGGCAGGTTGCGCTCCTCCAAGGCGGCCTGGGCAGCCTTGGCCACCCCAATGACATCGATCTCGGCTCTCCCACACGAGGGGCAGGCGATGAGATCCAGCCCCTTGCGCTCTCGCAGCCCGAGGGCCTCCAGCAACTGGCGCCCGGCCCTGGCCTCCTCCACCGGGTCAGCGGTGAGCGAGTAGCGGATGGTGTCGCCTATGCCCTCAGCCAACAGGGTGGCGATGCCGGCGGTGGCCTTGATCAATCCCCCCGGCGGTGGCCCGGCCTCGGTGACCCCCAGGTGCAGCGGGTAGTCCACGGTGTCGGCCAAAAGGCGATAGGCCTCGATCATCAGGGCCACGTTGGACGCCTTGACCGAGACCTTGACGTCGTCGAAGCCGACCTCGGCGAAGTAGGCCAGCTCCATCTGGGCCGACTCCACCAGCGCCTCAGGGGTGGCGCCCCCGTGCTTCTTGTACAGGTCGGGGTGCAGGGAGCCGGCATTGACCCCGATTCGGATGGGCACGCCCCGGTCCTTGGCCTCGGCCGCGATGTTCTTGATCTCGGCCGGCTTGCGCAGGTTGCCCGGATTGAGGCGCAGGCAGGACACCCCAGCGTCCAGGGCGGCCAGGGCCATCTCGTGGTGGAAGTGGACATCCGCCACGATGGGCACCGGTGATCGGGGCACAATCCGGGCCAGGCCCTCGGCCGCCGCCGCCTCGTTGCAGGTGCAGCGCACGATGTCGGCCCCTGCTCCGGCCAGCGCATAGATCTGGGCCAGGGTCCCCTCCACGTCGGCCGTCTTGGTGACCGTCATGGACTGGACCGACACCGGAGCCCCGCCGCCTACCGCCACCTTGCCCACCATTATCTGGCGGGTGGGGCGGCGAGACGCAAGGCTGACGGCTGGGCGGCTCATGATCCGATCCTACTTGAAGGGGTTCGGGATCGGTCTGACCAGGTCCAGGTAAAGCGTGCTCACGCCCAGCAAGACGATGGCAGCCAGGACGAAGTAGGTAGGGATGGCCAGCTTGGCCGCATTGGCTCGGTACGGCCGACCGGCCCGAGAGCGGATGCGCTCATAGATGGCGATGGCCACGTGCCCGCCGTCCAGCGGCACCAGGGGCACCAGGTTGAAGATGCCAATGAAGACGTTGAACACCACCAGGATCCCTAGGAAGTCACCCACCCCGGCGTGGGCCGCCTGCGATGCCACCCGGGTGATGCCAACGATCGACACCGGTCGGTTCTCCTGGGCCTGGATGGAGCTGGCCGAACCACTGGGAGTGGTCCCCGATGCCGCCGAGACCACCTGGTGGCCGAGCGAGGACAGCCCGTGGGTCGAGAAGACCGTGCCGAGGCCCTGGAAGGTGGCAATGACCGTGCCACCGAAGCCACTGGCGGCCCGCCCCACCGAGGCAATGGGCCCGACCGTCTCAGTCGGTGACGTGAGGTCGACCCCGAGCAGCCCCACCGGGGCGCTACCGGTGTCCACCGCCTGGCCGCCCACCTTCACCGACCGGCCGTCGACCGGCGTGACGCTCAGGTGGACCGGCTGGCCGTGGCGGTCGACCACCACCGCCAGGCGGTCGCCGGCGTGGGACTTGATCGTCTTAACCAGACTGTCGGGGCTGGTGACTCGATGGCCATTCACCGAGACGAATACGTCACCTGGCTTGAGGCCCGCGGCCCGAGCTGGGCTGGGGGCGCCGTGCAACTGGCTCAGGCTCCCTACCGAGACCTTGGAAGGGTTGGGGATCCCAGCCAGGGCGAAGACCGACCACAACAGGACCAGGGCCAGGATGAAATGGACCATCGAGCCGGCCACCACCACCGACAGCCGGCGCCAGAACGTCCCCTGGCGATAGGTCCGGGGCTCATCGGCCGGATCCACCTCCTCCAGGTTGGTCATGCCGATGATCTTCACGTAGCCGCCCGCCGGTATGGCCTTGACCCCGTACTCAGTCTCTCCCCGCCGGAACGACCAAACCCGCGGGCCGAAGCCGACGAAGTACTCGGTGACCTTCATCCCGGCCCACTTGGCCATGACGAAGTGACCTCCCTCGTGCAACATGATGATGACCACGATGGCCAGTACCACCACCAGGGTGGCCACGGCATGGGTGACCACGGCAGCGACGACGCCAGCCGCCACCACCAGGATCATGCGGGCCAGAGCACCCCGAGGATTGACAGGGCCTGCTCGGGGCGGGACCGGAGGGATGCCACGGTCCCTGACGGCCTGAGACTCGATCACGCCGCTCTGACCCTGTTGTCCACGACCTGGCCGGCCACCCGCCGGGCCTGGCGATCGGCGTCCAGCACCATCTCCAGATCGGTTACCGGCCCGTCGGTGACATGGGATTCGAGGGTCTCTGACACCACGTCGGCTATCCCCAGCCAGTCCAGCCGGCCGTCCAGGAAGGCGTCCACCGCCACCTCGTTGGCCGCATTGAGCCAGGCCGGGGCGGTGCCACCGGTTCGTCCGGCCTGATAGGCGAGGCCGAGGCAGGCGAAGGCGACAGGATCGGGAGCCTCGAACTCCAGCCGGGACAACTTGGACCAGTCGATGACGCCGATGGGCCGATCCAGGCGTTCGGGATAGGCCAGCGCATACCCGATGGGCAGGCGCATGTCGGGCATGGACAGCTGGGCCAGGGTCGACCCATCGCAGAACTCGACCATGGAGTGGACCACCGACTGCGGATGGACCACCACCTCGATCTGGTCGTAGGAGATCCCGAACAGCTCGTGGGCCTCGATCACCTCCAGGCCCT
>QHCF01000020.1 GCA_003244275.1 Acidimicrobiales bacterium | reverse complement strand
CCATGAAATACAACCCCAAGGTCTGTGACGAGGTGGCCAGCCTGGTTGGGTTCACCGCCATCCATCCCAGTGCCCCGGCCGGCCTGACCCAGGGGTGGTTGGAGCTCATGGTGGAGCTGGAGGCGGCGCTGAACGAGATCACCGGTATGGCCGCGGTCAGCTTTCAGCCGGCCGCCGGAGCTGCTGGGGAGCTGACCGGCCTGTTGATCATGCGGGCCTGGCATGACTCAAGGGGCGAAGATCGCCGGCGGATACTGATACCCGACTCGGCCCACGGGACCAACCCGGCGTCGGTGGTGCTGGGCGGGTACACGGTGAACACGGTGGTCTCCGACCAGAGGGGCTGTGTCGACGTGGGCGCCCTGCGCCATCTGCTCGACCATGACGTGGCTGGGATAATGCTCACCAATCCCAACACCCTGGGCCTGTTCGAGGAGGACATCGTGGAGATGGCCGCCGCCGTTCATGAGGTGGGAGGGCTCCTCTATTACGACGGGGCCAATCTCAACCCGATCCTGGGGGTGGTCAGGCCGGGGGACATGGGCTTCGACATCGTGCAGTTGAACCTGCACAAGACCTTCGCCACTCCCCACGGAGGCGGAGGCCCGGGAGCTGGCCCGGTGGCGGTGACCGAGCGCCTGGCGCCGTACCTCCCTGGGCCCCGGCCCGTTCGGCGGCCGGGGAGCGCCGCCGGGAACGCCGGCCGCACAGCTGGTAACGGCGCGGCGCGGGGGGCGGGGCCGCCCGGCGGCGATGCCGCCTTCGGGTGGGCCATGCCCGAGCGCTCGATCGGGCGGGTTCACTCCTGGCACGGCAATGCCGTGGTCCTGGCCCGGGCTTACGCCTACGTCCTGGCCAACGGGGGCGACGGCTTGCGCCGGGTGGCCGAGGCCGCCGTGCTCAATGCCAACTGGTTGCGCCATCGCCTGCGGGGCGCCTACGACATCCCCTACGACCGCCCCAACATGCACGAGATGGTGCTGTCGGCTGCCAGTTTGCGCCGCCAGACCGGAGTGGGGGCCGGCGACGTCGCCAAGCGCCTCCTCGAAGAGGGCTTCCACGCCCCGACCGTCTATTTTCCGCTAGTGGTGAAGGAGTCCCTGATGATCGAGCCCACCGAGACCGAGAGTCTCCAGACCCTGGAGGCCCTGGCCCGGTCCCTGGAGCGGATAGCCGAGGAAGCGATCGCCGACCCCGGTGCGGGCAGGGCCGCTCCCCGCACCACCCCGGTAGGCCGGGTCGACGAGGTCCGGGCCGCTCGGCGCCTGGTCCCCACCTGGGACGCCCGCCCGTGAGCGACGTGGAGATGGCCTTCGAGCGCACCGTCGACGAGGGTCGGGAGCGGCTGAAGCGCAGCTGGTCGGTAATGATGGCCACCGGCGCGGTCGGCGGCATCGACGTAGGGCTGGGCGTTCTCGCCCTACTGCTGACGCAGCATCTGACCCACAGCACGGCCCTGGCTGCCCTGGCCTTCTCGGCGGGCTTCGTCGCCCTGACCCTGGCCAACAGCGAGCTGTTCACCGAGGACTTCCTGGTGCCCATCGCCGCCGTCGCCGCCCACAAGGCGCGGGCCCGCCAGGTCGTGCGCCTCTGGGGGGTGACACTGGTGGCCAACTTCGTCGGCGGTTGGGTCATCATGGGGGTAGTGGTAGCTGGGCTACCTGACGTGCGGGCCCATGCGGTGGAGCTGGGACATCACTTTGCCCAGATCGGCTATTCGGGAAGCTCCTTCGCCACCGCCGTACTGGGGGGTGCCATCATCACCCTCATGACCTGGCTGGAGCGCAGCACCGAGTCGGTGCCGGCCAAGCTGCTGGCGGCCGTGGTGGCCGGGTACCTCTTGGCGGCTGGCTCGCTCAATCACTCGGTGGTGCTGTCCCTGGAGATGTTTGCTGCCCTTCACGCCGGGGCTCCCTTCGGCTACGTGACCTGGCTGGGCGCCATGGGCTGGGCCACTCTGGGCAACATCATCGGTGGGGTTGGCCTGGTCACCGTCCTGCGTCTGGTCCAGGTGGGCTCGGGCAAGATTTCCGACGAGCGTGATCGTCCTCACGAGGAGAGCAGGGAGCAAACGGCCGAAGCCCACTCCGGCGACTCGAAGTCGGAGCCTTCCGGCGACTCCGAAAGCTCAGACCCTCCTGGTGACTCCGAGTCGAAGTCCTCGGATGAGTCGGGTGACTCGGAAAGCCGGTCCGGGGTGGCGCAAGCCACCAAAGACCCTTCGTGAGCAGATTCTCCGTGAGCACTGTCGCTGGAGCGGGTCTGAACATAGGAGATCCGGTGGGAGGCCCCGATAGGCTTATCAGGAGCTCTGAAGTGCCGATGGTCGGTACCGGTTTTGGCGAGTCAGGAGAACGACATGGGAATAGGCGACAAGACCGACAACAAGGGCGAGGAGCTCAAGGGCAAGGTCAAGGAGGCCACAGGTAAGGCGACCGGCGACGAGAGCCTCGAGGCCGAGGGCCACGCCGATCAGGCCAAGGGCAACCTCAAGCAAGCTGGCGAGAAAGTCAAGGACGCCTTCAAGAGCTGACCCTGCTCAGCCCCACGGCGGGTAGAGGGCAGGATCCAGTTTGCCCTCTACCCCGCCGCCCGTGGGCGCCTATTCCTCCAGCAGGTCGGGTTGAGCGGTGACTATCCGATCGTAGAGGGGTTGGAAGGAGAGCCAGCCCGAGTGGTGCGAACCGACCTGCGATGCGGCGAGAGCAGCCATCTCGGGCTCGATGAGGACCGGAGTCCCGGCCGCCTCGGCCAGGAGCTGGGTCTGGCAGGAGCGGTCCATGGTGGCAAACCACCAAGCGGCCTCGTCAACGGAGTGTCCCACCGTGAGCAGCCCGTGGTTGCGCAGGATCACGGCCTTGTGCTCACCCAGGGCGTGGGCCAGGCGCTTGGCCTCCTGGGGGTCGAGCACCACGCCGGTGTAGTCGTCGAACAGGGTGTGGTCTCCCCAGAAGGCGCACACATCCTGGGTGATTGGGTCCAGGAGGCGACCGAGCGACGACCAGGCCTTGCCGTGCAACGAGTGGGCGTGGGCGGCCGCCACTACATCGGGACGGGCCGCGTGGACCTGGGTGTGGATGGCCACCGCGGCGGCGTTCACTGGTCGATTGCCCTCCACTACCTCCCCCTGTTCGTTGACCAGGAGAAGATCCCCGACGGTGATGTGCCCAAAGTGCATCCCCAAGGGGTTGACCCAGAAATGGTCAGTCTGCTCGGGGTCCCGGGCCGTTATGTGACCGGCAATGCCCTCGTTGAACCCGAACAGCGAGAACAGGCGAAAAGCGCCAGCCAGGCGCTGCTTGCGATGCCGACGCTCGTCTTCGATGGTGTCGAACCTCGGCGGCTGGGGTGGGGATAGGTTGGGCATAGCTCACCTCCTGCTGGCTGTGCTACTCAGTTTATTCGTCCTTCGACCAGGTAGCGGCGGGAGCGGTGCTGGAGACGCTGGCCCAGCGGCATGACGCTGCGTTCGACGTCATCGATCCAGGTCATCTCCTCGGCCAGCACGTCGGTGAGGCCAGCCCGAACGAGCACGTTGCGGGCCGGCAGGGGGTTAGCCAAGTACCGGAAGGGAAGGCGGCCCCGGACCTCGGCCGGATAGGAGTGATCGCCGGAGTGGCGTCCAGGCCGCAGCCTGGCGAGGGCCCGGCCTGTCTCCAGGAGAACCCAATCGGCGATGCCAGCCGGCTTCATCAGGACATCGATGACAATGACCCGTCCCTGGGGACGCAGGAGGCGGGTCCAGGCCCGCACGGCCGCCTCTGGTTGCAGGAGCGTCCAGAAGACGTGGCGGGCCATGACCACGTCGAAGCTGCCGAGGCCATCGGGTGGCGACTCTACGTCCCCGACAATGAACGTGTTGTCGAGGGTTCGCTTGTGGGCCTCTGCCCGGGCTACCGAGAGCATGCCCTCGGAAAGGTCGATACCCACCACTTCGTGGCCGATCTCACTGAGCAAATGCGCCAGGAACCCGGTGCCGGTGCCGACATCGAGGATGCGCAGGCTCGGCGTCGGTGGCACCAGGCGCTTGAGCAGCTCCACCCAGGCCTCCCGCTCGACAATGGTCTGTAGTCCATGGCCCCAGTGGTGGTCGTACTCCGCTGCCCCGTGATCCCACGCCGCGGTCATGGCTACCTTCAATCGGTCGGATGTCGTTGGATCGCCGAGCTCGGTCATCGGTGTGTCTTCTCCTTGGTCAGGCGTCGGTCAAGATGATCGACGCATCCGGGTTCGCGCTAGTCCGGTGCCTTGGGCGCTGGCCCTTGCTCGCTTCGGGAGTGACGAGCTCGGTGGCGGCTACGCCCCCGTTGGGCGGCGGCTCCGTTGGCGCTGCCCACCTCATCCGGTAGCGCTTCCCAAGCTTCGAAGATCACGTGAGCGGTCTCTCGCTTGAGCCAACGTTCGTGACGGTAGACGTTCACCAACCGGTGCCACACTCTTCGAACGGCAGTTGAGTGGGAGGCGCACCAGTTGACCGCCACCAGGGCTATCAACGATGCCACCAGGTCAATAGCCAACGACTGTGGCAGATTCCACGATGTGCGCTCCTGCTGCTGACCGTGTGGCATCGCCTACCTCCTTGGCGCTCCCTCATCTGGGCCTGACGGGGCGTATGCGGCGTTGATGGCGCTGAGTACCGTAGCTGGCTCTCGCCCACTTCGTTCCGCGAGACAACCGGGCCGGGGGAGCGGGGGACACCCCGGCCCGGTTGTGGGCTCAGTTGATGACCGTGCTCTGGGCCACCTGATAGCGCCGGGCAACGTCGGGCCAATCGACCAGCTTCGAAAAGGCACTGACGTAGTCGGCCTTGACGTTCTTGTACTGCAGGTAGAAGGCCTGCTCCCAGATGTCGGCGAAGGCGGTCCATGGGTGGGTTGGGCGACCACCTGGGTGCTCTGGTAAGCTAGAGCATTCGTAATGCTATTGCAAGCAGGGTGTTACGGGGCCCGGACCGGGGCAGCCGACTGGCGGCGGATGGAGCCCCTTTTTCGCTGCCTCGGATCGACAGGGAAGGCCAGAGGTACTATGAGATTCGCCGGCGCCACTCAGGCGTTGCCGTGGGTTGAGAACCATATGAGACCAAACTGTGGGATGGAGGACTGAAGATGAGCGTTCCTGGGCGCCCTGCTCAGCAGGCGCCAGCCGATATCGACGAGGTCATGGAGCTGGTGCGCCACGAGGGCGGCCGAGCCAGCACCGCCCGGCGGGTCATCCTGGAGGCCCTGGTGGCGGCGGGTGGGCACCGCACCGCCGAGGAGCTGGCGGCTGACATTCACTCCGGACACCCCGAAATTCATCAGACCACCGTGTACCGCAACCTGGAGCGCTTTGAGGACCTGGGCGTCGCCTACCACACCCACCTGGGCCACGGGCCGGCCCAGTGGCACCTCACCGGCTCACGCCACCAGCACCTGGTCTGCCAGTATTGCGGGGCGGTCATCGAAGCCGACCCCGACATCTTGGCCGGGCTGGAGACGACGCTTCACGATCGGTCGGGCTTCGAGCTCGACCTGCGCCACTTTGCCATCACTGGGACCTGCCAGAGTTGCGCCAGCGAAGCCAGAGAGCATCCCATCAGCGATCCCAGCGTCCCTGCTTGAGGCCGCCCACCGGGGGCGCTCTCAAGGCAGCGGCAACGGGTGGCGGAGGCCTTCCCGGTGACTGAAGGCGGAGAGCGGGCCAAGGCCTTGTGGTCGTCGGGGGATTACCCGCTCATTGCCGAACGCTTTGAGCCGGTGGCCGACGATCTCCTGGATGCGGCAGGTGCGATCGCCGGCCGGCGGCTGTTGGACGTGGCGGCGGGAACTGGCAACGTGGCCCTGGCGGCTGCCCGCCGGGGAGCCAGGGTGTTGGCCACTGACCTCACCCCGCGCATGGTGGAGCTGGGCCGTGCCCGCGCCACCGCGCTGGGTATCGAGATCGAGTGGAAGGAGGCTGATGCCGCCTCCCTACCAGTCCCAGACGGCTCGGTGGACGTGGTCACCTCTTGCTTCGGGCTGATGTTCGTGACTGACCCGGTGGCCGTTATCGACGAGCTTGGCCGGGTGCTTCATCCCGGAGGCCGACTGACGATGGTCAACTGGGAGCCGGGCCGGGCCAGCCAGAGGCTCTTCGAGCCGCTGCGCCGTCGCCTTCCGCTCCCGCCCGGCCCGGCTTCCACCGATGCCGCCGATCCGGTTGATCCCGGTGACTGGGGACGGTCTGAGGTCATCGAGGGGTGGCTGGGATCAGCCTTTACCGAGGTCGCCTGTACCCGGCGACCATTTTCCTGGGACTTCCCGACCGCCGGGCAGGCGGCCGACTACTTCTTGTCAGCATCCCCTATGCACGCCTGCGCCCTGGCCGCGTTGCCCGGTGAAGAGCACGCCGCTGTGCGCGCCGAGGTGGAAACCATGCTGAGTGAGTTCTCGACGGGAGGACCGGTGTCGGTGTCATCGCCCTATCTGTTGGTCACCGCGGTTCGCGCCGGCTCCTGACCCTGGCGGCTGATCTTCAGGGTTGTTGATTGGCGATGACCGCCTGCCGATCTCTGCGACCGCGACCTTCACGATTGCTGATGAGTCCAGATACCAGATGCTCACCGCTCGTCGTGGCGGCGGCGGGCGAGGCGCTCCAGCCGGAGGTTCGGGCGGGGGACGTCCCAAGCGGTGGTGT
>QHCF01000107.1:1381-3105 GCA_003244275.1 Acidimicrobiales bacterium | reverse complement strand
GAGGCGGGCCCCGAAGAGGAGGCGGCTCAGCAAGTCCCGCCCCAGGTTGTCGGTGCCCATCAGGTGGTGCCAACTGGGGCCCTGCAACCGAGCGCCCCTCAGGTCGAGAGGGTCGTAGGGTGCTATCACTGGCGCCAGCAGGGCCAGCAGGCCGAGGATGACCACGATCGTCAGTCCTACGCGCGAGGTCCAGTCCTCCAGCAGACCGCGCAGCAGCCCGCCTCCACCCTGAGAGCGGACGGCCAGCTCGGCCACGGCCAGCCCGTCGGCGCTCTCCAAGTCGCCCGTCGTCGGAGTACCCCTGGTGCCCAGGATTGACATTCAGAAGCTCTCGGCACCCAAGCGGATCCTGGGATCGGCCCATCCGTAGGCCAAGTCAGTAGCCAGGTTGATCAGCACGAAGATCGTCCCGGTGAACAGCACGAAGCCCTGGATCAGAGGGAGGTCGCGTTGGTGGATGGCATCGATGGCCAGCGTCCCCAGGCCAGGCCAGGAGAAGATCCACTCCACGATCACCGCTCCTGCCGACAGCTGGCCCAGCGACAGGCTGACGACGGTAAGGATGGGGACGAGGGCGTTGCGGGTGGCGTGGCGAAAAAGAATGGTCCGGTTGCGAAGGCCCTTGGCCTGTGCAAGACGGATGTAGTCCTCGCCCAACACCTCCAGAAGGCTGGAGCGGGTCAGGCGGGTCAGGAGGGCAGAGCCGCCCAAGGCCAGAGTAACAGCGGGAAGCACCAGATGATGCGCCGAGGTGAAGCCGAAAATGGGGAACAGCTTCCAGTGGACGCCGAAGACGAACATGAGCAGGTAGGCCATGAAGAAGCTGGGCAACGACGCCCCCAGCAAGGCTACAACGCGGGAACCCTGGTCATACACCGAGTTTCGCCGGTAGGCGGCCAGCACACCCACTGGCAGCGCCAGGGACACGGAAAGGCCAAGGGCGGTCAAAGCCAGTACTGCGGTGCGGGGGAACCGCTCGCCGAGGAGCGAGGCCACCCCCTGGCCGTTGGTGTAGGAACGCCCCAGGTCACCTCGCAGGGCACCGGCCACCCAGCTCCGGTACTGGTCGATGGCGGAACGATCGAGGCCCATGGTGTGGCGCTGAGCCACGATCTGCTCCTCGGTGGGCTGCTGGCCCAGCGCCCGCTGCAGAACTATCTCGGCTGGGTCGCCCGGCGCCAGCTTGCCCAGCACGAAGGCTAGGAGGCTGACGCCCCAAAGCACGATAGCCAGGGCGGCCAACCGCCGGGCCACATAGCGCTTCACGAGGGGTTGGGGGGCAAGCTCATGACCCGGTCAGGTAGAGCCCATCCCACCGCTGGTTGGTGAGGGAGGGGTGAGGGACGAACCCGGCTACCTTGTCCTTCATCGCCCAGATCCGGTAGAGGCCGATCAGGGGTACGACCACGTGGTCGACGTCGACCAGCTGGTGGATCGCCTGGGCGGCGGCAACCCGGGTCGCGTCGATGCTGCGTGCCGTCCGGCAAGCCTCGATGGCCTCGTCGGTCTTGCCCCCGGGTGCCCGGAACTTGGCGGTCGGCGATCCGCTCTTGGAGTAAAAGATCAGGTCTGGCAGGAAGCAGGGATTCGCCTCGTTCTGGTTCCCGACGCCCTGGAGCATGTCGAAATCACCGTTCCGGAGACGGGCAGCGGCGGTCGCTGGCTCGGGTACCTCGATCTTCATCTCGATGCCGACCTGCTTGAGCTCGTCCTGGATGAACTCG
>QHCF01000107.1:0-1347 GCA_003244275.1 Acidimicrobiales bacterium | reverse complement strand
GAATGAACTCAGCGGCAGCAACACTGTCACGAGGGTCGCTGTCACCCGGCCCCTGAATCACGTTGACGAGCGTCAGCCGCCTGCCGTCCTTCATTCTGATGCCGTCGGGTCCTGGCTTCCATCCTGCGCCGTCAAGAAGCTGGGTGGATCGTTGGGGATCGTGCGCCACCCCCTGGACCATCGACGCGGCGGGGCCCAGCACCGCCGGGGGTATCCAGGTGGTGCTCACCTCGGCGTTGTCGGCCCAGACCTTTTGCAGTACCGCTCTGCGGTCCACAGCGGCTGCAACCGCTTCTCTTATCGCCGGATCCTTGCCCAGATCGTTGGGCGCCATGCCCCCGATGTTGAAGCTGAGGGCGTTGTAGGCGCCGACTTTGGAGGTGACCACCTTTAGACCCGGCGTCGCCCTCAACTGGTCGGCTGAGTCACGAGGTACGTCCATGATGAGATCGAGATCGCCCGAGCGTAGGGCGAGGAGCTTGGTCTGGGGATCTTTGATGAACCTGAAGGTGATGCGGTTGGCCTTGGCCGCCCGCGCCGGGTTCCAGTAGTTGTCGAACCGTTCGACGACGAACCGGTCGTTCTTGACGTACTCGACCAGGCGGTAGGGACCGGTCCCCACCGCCTTTGCTTCCGGGGTGCCCTGGTGGTTGATACCCCAGATGGGGTGCACGAGCTGCTCCACCAGGCGGTTGTTCTTCTTCATCGGCGTGATGTCGACTATGTAGGGGTCAACTACCTTCACGCTGTCGGGACCGAGGTTCTGGTAGTTGGTCGGGTACGCCTTGGTGATCAGGTCGAAGGTGTACTTCACGTCGTCAGCGGTGAAGTCGCCGCCGTCATGGAACTTCACCCCCTTGCGCAGGAAGAATCGATAGGTGTTGGTGGCCTCGTTGAGCTCCCATCTTTCAGCCAGCATTGGTTCGACCTGGAGGCTCTCGTTCATGTGAACGAGGGTGTCGAACACGCTGGTGTTCAGGGGATACTTGCCAAGATCGGGCCGACCCGGCACCTCCTGGTCGTACCCGTCGGCCAGAGCACCCACGGTGATCACCTGCTGGGCCAGCGGGAGTGCCCGACTGCCAGTAGACGCCTTCTTGGCGCTACTGCTGCTTCCGCAGGCCGCTGCCACCAGCATCACGGCTATGAGCAGTCCGAAGGTTTTGGGTGATCGATGCATGGCTCCTCCTAGGTGTCTCAATGGACCACAGGCGTTGTGGCAAAGTCGGCGCGATCATGATGAACGTCGTTCAGGCCGTACGCGCGGTCAAATCGCGTGGCGCTCAACAGGTGGGCGTCAGGGCCATCCTCATGGTGAAGCTCCAGGCCAAGTACGCTCACGGTCGG
>QHCF01000149.1 GCA_003244275.1 Acidimicrobiales bacterium | reverse complement strand
CCCTCGCCGGCATTTTGGCGGTTGAGGGAGAAGGAGAGGCCCGCATTGAGGGGCCGCCACGGTTACCAGTCCTCATCAACCGCCAAAATGCCGGCGAGGGGACCTCAGGACTTCTCGTGAACGATCGCGGCTAGTTACGCCTTGTTGATGCACTCTGGCCGGGTGGAGATCGCACAATTCCGAGTCTCGGAGCGTGGCAGATGGCGTTGCCTGCCGAGATAAGACGCCGCTGGGACCTGGGCCAGGGTGGCACCGTCGAAATTGCTGACCTGGGCTATGCGCTGCTCATCGTGCCCGCCGCCAGAGGCGGTCTTCGACGCTTGTTGCGAGATGCCATCGACGAAGCTGGCGGATACGCCAAGTTGGCCAGCGAGGTGGCCGCTACCGAGCCCGAGCTCGCCTGACCTGCCTCGTGGAAGTCGTCGTCGATGACCATTTGCTCCTACAGCTCCTGCTGAACTTCGAGCCCCAGACCTTCACCCCGGCTGGTGCCTGGGTCTTCGCGACCGGCCTGTGGTATCTCCGCCTGTGCCGGGCCGTCGCAAGCCGGGCCGGGACGGGTGCCCTGTCACGGTCGCTCGGTCAGGCCGATCCAGTCGTTGCCGGCTCCGCGGTCAGAGCTGTCACCAGCATTCCCGAAACGGTTCGCCTCCTCTCGCTTCGAGACCTGGCCTGGCCAATGGCGCGCCTGCTCGACGGAGGTGTACGCCTCAACCTCATGTCCCTCGAGGCGTTGGCCGCCGCGGAACACCTCGGTGGAGAATTGTGCCTGGCTGCCGCGGACGAGAACCCCCCGCTCCTGGCGGCCGCTACCGCCAGGGGCATTCCGACCCGCCTCGTCTGAGGTAATGAGCCAGCCGCTGTCTCCCGCCGACTAGCCGGTGATGGCCGATGGATCGGTGAGGATCTGAGCGTCCTGGAGGCTCACCACCATCTTGGGGTTGCTTCGTTGGTGGTCGACATCGCTTCGCACCGCCGTCCCCATGGCGAAGAACTCGATCACGTGGCTGCCCCACACGTGGGACAGCTCGCTCACCTGGACACCCACCACGCCGTCGGCTCCGTGGCGCGACGCCTCCTCCTGCAGGCGGGCCATGGCCAACTCCCGGGACTCATAGAGGGCCTCGGTGTAAGTGACCATCTCCGCGCTCTGGGTCTGGGATCCGGCCCATTTGGAGAAGCCCTGTCGCCCGACGTGGTACACGCATGTCCCCATCACCAGGCCGAGGGGCCGGTACCCTGCCCGCTGGAGGAGATACAGGTCCTGACCGCTGAGGTCGCTGGTGAAGAAGGGCCCGTCGGCCGCCGGTGCGGTGTCGGCGATCGCCGTTCCCAGGGCCACGAACTGGGCCAGGTGGGCCTGTCCCTCGAAGCGCTCCACCCTTAGCCGGACACCCGCCACCCCGTCTCCCCCGACCTGTCGACCGGCGTCGACCAGGCGGCCCATGGCCAGCTCCCGGGCCCGGTACATGGCCGTCGAGAGCTCCTTGACCTCGGCATTGACCGACCATCGGCGCCCCACCAAACCAACGTGAAAAACCGAGGCTCCTGACACCAGGCCGCGCAGCTCGAAGCCCGCCTCGCCCACCAGGAGGGCCTCGTCCACACTCAGGTTGGAGGAGAAGGCGAGCTGGTGGCGCAGTGGAACTCGCCCCTTACCAGCCGGCGCCTTGATCTCCGCTGGGTGATAGGCACCGGCCAGGCAGGCAATGGCGGCGTCCGCGGCGGCACCCCCGGTGTGCCCCGACAGGACGGGGGCGCCGTGCCCGGCAGGCACCGGGCCGGCGGGCACCGAACCGGGGGGCGGCATCTCGGTCATCGGTCGGCCAGGCGCATAATGGTCAGCGGCGGGTCGGGCATGGATGCCCGCCGGAACTGGCGCACCGCGGTGCCGATGGCTCGCATGTCCGCCACCTTGGCCTCTCTCCCCCCCGCTTCGCGGATGGACAGGTCCGCCTCGACACCGACCACTCCCTCACCCAGTTGCCCGGCTGCCTGCTCGAGGCGGTGCACGGCGATCTCGCGGCAGCGTTCCACCGCGTCGCTGTACTGCTCCACCTCCCAGTTGTTCCAGGAATTGAGGATCTGGCGCGTTCCGCATCCGTCGTCCGCCTCCACCGCCGCCACCCCCATCACCAGCCCGGCGGCGATCCACCCGGTGGAGATCAACTTGGCAAAGTCCTGCCCGGACAAGTGCGAGGTGAAGGGCACGGCCAGCGGAGCCACGCCGGGCCGACGAACGGCGGTGCCCAGGACGGTCACCTCCACCACCTGGCTCATGGCCTGCACGGCCCGGAGCGTGACCCGGACACCTACCACTCCGTGGGCGTGGATGGCCTGGGCCTCGGAGACAAGCCGTGAGACGGCCAGCCCGAAGGCCTCCTCCATACCCTTCTCATACTGGGTGTGCTCCCAGTTCTGGCCCCACTCGTGGCCCTCCACCATGTAGCTGTAGCCATGGGGGCAGGGATAGGAACGGTAGTAGCCGCTCTTGCCCCACACCCCGAAGCCCAGGGCGCCCCACTGCGAGCCCAGGTGATATATGGAGCTCCCCAGCACCAGCCCGGCCGGCTCGAAGCCCACGCCACGTACCGCCACCAGCTCGGCCGAGCTCAGGTCACTGGTCCAGCTCCCCACCCTGTCGCTCTCGGCCAGCCGAGCCTGAGCCGCCTCGGGCACGCCCTCCGGGCCGCCTCCCGGGCCTGGGCCGCCTCCCGGGCAGGGTATTCCGGCGCCATCCTGCTCGGAGGACATCAGCGATCCAGGGAGATGACCATTTGCGGCTGGGCGATGACGTGGTCCCGCCGCAGGGGGCGCACCGCCGTACCCACGGCCAGGAACTCGATCACGTGGCTGCCCC
>QHCF01000141.1 GCA_003244275.1 Acidimicrobiales bacterium | reverse complement strand
ACTAGGAGGTCTGACTAGGAGGTAAGGCCGATCCGGGCCAGCCACAGTCCCGGGGCGTCGACCTCGGCCGGCGTGGGGAGGTTCTCCGGTACCGTCCACAGCGAATTGAGCCCATCCGATCCAGCCCGCTCCAACACCCCATCGACGAAGGCGTTGCCGCGGTCGAACTGAGCCTGATCCAGATCCAGCCCGAACAGCCGCTCGGCGAATCGCTCACCCTGACCACGTTCCACCCGTCGCCGCCGGAAGGCCTCGCTCAGGGACCCGTAGGAGCCCAGCAGGCGCTGGCCAACGGTGTCCATCACGTGGTCGACATGCCCCTCGATGACTGCTGTCAGCGCGTTGAGCTGGCTCAGGGCCCGGGTCTGCTCGGGCGTGCGCATGTCGCCCAGCAGGGCGGTCGGGTCACCCAGCGCGGCCTCGAAGGAGCTGGGATCGGTTGGGTCGATACCGCTCAGGCGGTCCTCGAGAGTGGTGGGATCGGGCTGGAAGCCGCTGACGTAGGCGCTGAGCAACTCCTCGAGGCGAGCTCGCACGTGAGCGCGACCGAGAATGGCATGGTGGGTGATCTCGCTGAGGCACACCCAGAGCCGAACATCGTCAGGAGGCAGGCTCCAGTCAGAGGCGAATGCGGCGATGTTGGCTGGGACGACCACGACCTGATCCGACACCGGGCGGGGGATGGGCAGCTCGTACTGCCCCATCGCCCGCTCGGCCAGGTGACCGGCGGTGGCACCGAACTGCATCCCCAGCAGGGTCGGTCCGATGGCCTCCATCAGCTTGGCCAGGTCGGGTCCGACCGGGCTCTCGGCTTGCGACACTGAGGGGGCGTTCGGGGGGTCGCCGGACGACAGCGAGTGGGCGAGGGAGTCCAGCAGGGGACGCCAATTTTCGAGAGTACGACGAGCCCACTCACCTCGGCCAACCGGTAGGACACCGACAGTCCCGGCAGACGACGTGGACAGCCCGGTGGCGTCGGCCACGTGGAGGTCGGCCACCCGGGCCAGCTCCTCCAGGCGGATTCGCTCGGTCGGATCGACGTTGGGCTCGGGGTTGCCGCCGGTGGCCACACCGTTGGCCATCTGCGCGGCCCATTGCCAGTGCACCGGACCGGCTGACTGCAACAGCTTGAGCATGTCGCCCAGCAAGTTGCCAAAGAAGCCGCTGCCGCCGAACGGGGACGGGACCTCGCTCACGCTGGCATGCTACCGGGGGCTCGGCTGCTGGGTTTCGGTGGCAGGGGTTCGGTGGCAGGCCTACTGGCTGGCCAGGGTGGCGGGCAGAGCGGCCAACTTGGAGTCGTGCAGGATCGTGAGCTGGATCCTGGCGCCGGGGCTCAAGAGTCGCAGATCGGAGCGCAGGGCCAGCATCGACGACACCGGTTGGGCGTTGATGGCCTGGATGACGTCACCGACCTCCAGCCCGGCGGCGGCGGCTGGACTGCCGGGTGTCACCGATGTGATCCTGGCACCTCCGGGGTTGGCGACGACTGCCTGTTCGGGCTGGGTGGCTGGTCCGGCATCGCTGCCCTCGATCCCCAGCCAGGCCCGCACCACGTGGCCGGTTGTGATCAACTGCTGGGCCGTGTTCCAGGCCAGCGCGCCCGGGGTGGCCAGCCAGAGTGTTTGCCCTCTCCCGACTCGGGCGTGCGAGGTAGCCGGATTAGAGACGG
The DNA here is from genome assembly GCA_003244275.1 of Acidimicrobiales bacterium. Taxonomy (GTDB): domain Bacteria; phylum Actinomycetota; class Acidimicrobiia; order Acidimicrobiales; family QHCF01; genus QHCF01. Next base: position 1,591 of record QHCF01000141.1, on the reverse strand, counting down.
CGGCCATTCCAATGACCAGGCCGTCCTGGCCGACCAGAGCGGCGCCCTCGGCATCGTTGCTCGACGGGGCATCGGTCTGCATGAAGTCGAGCAGCGGCGGACCGTTGGGCGGGCTCACTGGAGGGGCCAGCGCCTGCACGGTACCGATGGAGACCGCCGGCCTGCTCCCTGGCTGGCCCGCACTGACAGCCACTGCCATCTGGCCAGTGACGAGCGACTGGTCACGGGTGAAAGCGGCGGCCGTCATGCCCTGGGCCGGGAACCGGATCACGGCCACGTCGGTATCCGGATCCTTGCCCACCACGGTGGCCGAACCGGTCCTTCCGTCGGAGGTGACCACGGTTATCTTCGAGGCCCCGTCCAGCAGTCGCTCGGTGGTCAACACCATACCGTCGCTGCGCAACAAGATTCCCGAGCCATGCCACGCGCCCTGGCGCGAGCTCACCTGGATCCCCACGATGGAGGGAAGCACACGAGAGACCAGGCCCATGAAGCTCGGGCTGGCCTGCACCGAGGCCGTGGTGACGGCAGAGGTGGGCGAACCCGGAGTGCTCAACGCCAGCGTGGTGCCGAGGCCGGGCGCGCCCGGCTGCTGGCTCAGCGTCTGGCCGGTCCCCACTGCGACGTCGGCCGGGGGTCGACCCTTGGTGGCCATGACCAGCCCACTGACCAGGACCGCGCAGACGGCTCCAGCCACTGCCACCAGGGGCCAGCGTCGAGAGCTGGCGGGGACCGGACCTGAGCGAGTCTGGGCCCGGTTGTGGGCCTGAGCTGACGCAATCTCGGAGGGGTGGCGCCACAGACGGTCCTCAGGGGGCAGCCACGGCCGGAGCGGCTTGTCGTCATTGGGGTCGTCGAGGTCCCCGCCGTCCAGCGTCATTGTGGTCGAGGATATCGGTGGATCAGCTCGAAAAGAGGTCGGTCACGCCCAGTTGCCTTAGCATGAGCAGGATGAATGCGCCTGACCCGGCCATCTGCCCCGCTGGCGACGACTGGGTTGGCCTGACCACAGCCCCTCTGCCGGTGGCCAAAGTGCTCGATTGGGCCGTTCGGCCCTACTGTGGGGCAGTGGTGGCATTCAGCGGGACCGTCAGGGACCACGCCGAGGGACGTCCAGGCGTGGTCGAGCTGGAATACGAGGCGTACGCCGAGCAGGTGGGACCGCGGTTGGGGGCGATCGTTGGTACGGCCCGTGACCGCTGGCCCGACCTCGGCCGGCTGGCCATCCTGCACCGTGTCGGTGAGCTGGCGGTGGGTGAGACCTCGGTGGTGGTAGTGGCATCGACCCCTCATCGAGCCGAGGCCTTTGCGGCTGCCCGCTTCTGCATCGACACGGTGAAGACCACGCTGCCCATCTGGAAGCGCGAGAGCTGGGAAGGCGGCTCTGACTGGTCGCTCGGCGCCCACCAGGTCGACGAGGTGGAAGGAACGACGCCGGTATGACGAACCTGCTGTATGTGGCCGTCCCGGTCGTTCTGGTGCTGGTGGCTTTCGCCGCCATGGCCGCCCGGGGACGCCGACCGCGTTCGGTGGAGGCAGGCATCGAGGAGTTCTCTCGTGAGCTGAAGCCCTTGGCGCCTGAGTACCGGCC
>QHCF01000218.1 GCA_003244275.1 Acidimicrobiales bacterium | reverse complement strand
ATGCAGGCCGCCCTCAACGAGGCCTATCGCCACGGTGCGGTGGGCCGCGACATCTTCGGCTCCGGTTTCTCGGTGGACGTGGTGGTCCACCCGGGGGCCGGTGCCTACATCTGCGGCGACGAGACCGGGTTGCTGGAAAGCCTGGAGGGCAAGCGGGGCTTTCCCCGGATCAAGCCTCCCTACTTCCCGGCTGCCATCGGCCTCTACGGTGAGCCAACCGTGGTCAACAACGTGGAGACCATGTCCAACGTGCCGTGGATCATCCTCAACGGTGGGGCTGCCTTTGCCGCCCTGGGCGAGGAGACATCCACCGGGACCCGCATGTTCGCCCTCTCCGGCCACGTCCGCCGACCCGGCAACTACGAGGTGGAGATGGCCAAGACCACGTTCTCCGACCTCATCTACGCACCGGAGTACGGCCAGGGGCTGGCGGAGGGACGCAGCCTCAAGTGCTTCATCCCCGGCGGGGCCTCCTCCCCCTGGTTCGGCCCTGATCAGGTGGATCTGCCCCTGCGCCAGGACGCGGTGGGCAAGGCCGGCTCCATGCTCGGCTCCGGGTCGATCGTGGTGATGGACGACTCCACCTGTGTGGTGCGGGCCGCCTGGCGGATCACCCGCTTCTTCGCTCGGGAGTCCTGCGGCCAGTGCACCCCTTGCCGGGAAGGCAGTGGCTGGCTGGAGAAGATCATGCGTCGCCTGGAGTCTGGAGTGGGCCGCGAGGAGGACCTCGACCTCCTCATGGATGTGTGCGACGGCATCTCCCCCGGGTTGCACTACTGGCCCCCGGAGCAGACGACCATCTGCCCCCTCGGCCCTTCGATCCCGCCTCCGATAGTCTCGGGCATCCGCTTGTTCAGGGACGACTTCCTCACCCACATCAAAGAGGCAGGCTGTCCCTATGCCTGAGGAGCAGATGCCTGACGTGGCTCCATGACTCAGACGACAGAGGCGCCGGCCGAGGAGGTGACGGTCACCCTGGATGGCCGCCTGGTGACGGCCCGCAAGGGAGAGATGATCATCTCCGCCGCCGAGCGGGCCGGGGTCTACATACCGCGCTTCTGCTACCACCCGCGCATGCGCTCGGTGGGCATGTGCCGCATGTGCCTGGTGGAGGTCAAGGGGCCGAGGGGCTTCTCCCTCCAGCCGGCCTGCTTCGTGGCGGTGGCCGACGGCCAGGAGGTGGTTACCACCTCGGTCAAGGTGGCCAAGGCTCAGCACGGTGTGCTCGAGTTCCTCCTGGCCAACCATCCCCTCGATTGCCCGGTATGCGACAAGGGCGGGGAGTGTCCGTTGCAGGACCAGACCCTCACCTACGGTCCCGGGGAGAGCCGCTTCGTCGAGGAGAAGCGCCATTTCGCAAAGCCGATCTACATCTCTGACCTGGTTGCCCTGGATCGCGAGCGCTGCATCCAGTGCGACCGCTGTACCCGCTTTGCCGACGACGTGGCTGGCGACCCGCTCATCCAGTTCATCGGGCGGGGGGACCAGATCCAGATCAACACCTTTCCCGACCGGCCCTTTGCCTCCTATTTCAGCGGCAACACAGTGCAGATTTGCCCGGTGGGGGCGCTCACGGCCAAGCCATATCGCTTTCGGGCCCGCCCTTGGGACGTCGAGCAGGTGGAGAGCACCTGCACGTGGTGCTCGGTGGGCTGCCGGATGGCGGTTCAGTCGTCGTCCAACCGCCTGACCCGTTATCTCGGGATCGACTCGGATCCGGTGAACCAGAGCTGGCTGTGCGACAAGGGGCGCTTTGGTTTCGAGGCCGTGAACAGTGATTCACGGGTGACCCGACCCCTGGTTCGACGGGGTGGCGAACTGGTGGAGGCGTCCTGGCCCGAGGCCCTGGAGGCGGCGGCGACGGGATTGGCCGAGGTGAGCAGGCGCCAGGGCCCCGGTGCCATCGGGGTCATCGGTGGGGCCCGGCTGGCCAATGAGGACGCCTACGCCTGGGCCAAGCTGGCCAAGGCCGTCATCGGGACCGACTCGGTGGATGCCCAGTTGGGCGACGGGTTGCCGGCCGAGGTGGTGCTGGGACTGCCCCGGGCCACCATCGACCAGGCCTGCTCGGCCCGGACCGTCGTCCTGCTGGCCCCCGACCTGCGAGAGGAGCTGCCGGTCCTCTTCCTGCGCCTGCGGGGGGCCGTCCGGGAGGGCCAGGTCAAGGTGGTGGAGCTCACTCCGGCAGCCACGGCCATGACTGCGCTGGCCACCGTCTCGCTCACCTATCGCCCCGGTGAGGTGGCGGCCCTGGCCCGAGAGGTGGTGTCCGGCTCGGGACGTGGGTCTGATGTCGCCGCGCTGGTCGACGGCGACGGTGAGGGGGTGGTGGTGGTGCTGGGCCGGCCATCGCTGGCCGACTCGGCGGCGGCGATGGCCGAGACGGCCGGTGTGCTGGCCGAGGCCCTTCCCTCGGCCCGGTTCCTGCCTGCGTTGCGCCGGGCCAACGTGATGGGTGCGCTGGACATGGGCCTGGCTCCCGGAGTCCTGCCCGGCCGGGTGTCCCTGGAGGCGGGCGCGGCATGGTGGTCCGAGGAGTGGGGTTCGGTGCCCTCCGAGCGGGGTCTGGACTGCGCTGGCATGCTGGCTGCCACGGCCAGGGGCGACATGGGGGCCCTGGTGTTGCTGGGGGCCGATCCGCTCTCGGACTTCCCAGACCGGCGCCTGGCCAGCGAGGCGTTGGGCGGCGATGGGTTCGTGGTGGCGGTCGACGCCTTCCTCACCGACTCGTCCCGCCAAGCCGACGTGGTGCTGCCGGCGGCCACCTACGCCGAGCGGCCGGGCACCACCACCAACCTGGAGGGAAGGATCTCCCGCCTGGCCCAGAAGCTGGTCCCGCCCGGCGTGGCCCGGGCTGACTGGATGATTGCCGTCGAGCTGGCCCTGGCCCTGGGGGCCGACCTGGGCCTGGGTGAGGTGGAGTCCATCTGGGACGAGATCGAGCGGCTTGTCCCCTCCCACGTCGGGATCACGCGGTCGGTGCTGACCGCCGCCTGGGCGGCCGACGGGGTGGTGGCTCCGCTGTCGATCGGCCTGGTCCACCTGGGTCAGCCCACCCGGTCTCTCGATCCGATGGCCACGCCGGGTATTGGCGCGGTCCGCAGGCACGGTCCTACCCAGGGCCAAGGGGTGGTTGGTCCGGCCAAGACGCATCCCGCTGCCAGCGCAGGGGAGGGGGAGCCAGATGGTCCCGAGCCGGTCCGCCCCCGGCGGCCTGCACTGATGCGCTTCGATCCGGGGCCGGCTGGGGCAGAGGTGCCTCGCCTGGACGGCTACTCACTTCGCCTGGTGTCGGGTCGGACCCTTTATGACCACGGCACCCTGGTTCAGGCCTGTCCCTCCCTGGCCCCGCTGGCGCCCCCCGGCGTCCTGCGAGCCAATCCGTATGACACCGATCGGCTGGGTATCGGCACTGGTGACCAGGTTCGAGTCAGGTCGCCTCGGGCCAGCTTTGTCACCACCGTGGAGACCACCCCTCTGGTTCCCAGAGGGGTGGCTGCCATGGCGTTCAACGTGGATGACGACGGTGGGCATCGAGTCTCGGAGCTGATCGATGCCACCGCCTCGGTCACCGACATACGCCTGGACACCCCCTGATGGGCGACCCGCTGTTCGCCCACGGCCTGACCCTGGCGGCGGTGATAATCGTCATAGTGAAGGTCCTGGTGGCCTTCGTCGCCCTGCTCGTCTCCGTCCTGTTGCTGATCTGGGCCGAGCGCAAGGTGATCTCGGACATGCAGAACCGCATCGGGCCCGACCGGGCCGGCCCGTGGGGCATCCTGCAGAGCCTGGCCGATGGGGTCAAGCTGTTCTTCAAGGAGGATCTGCTGCCCGAGCAGGCCGATCGGCGGGTGTTCCGCCTGGCTCCCTACCTGTCGGCCGTACCGGCATTCCTCATCTTCGCCATCGTGCCGGTGGGCGGGGTGGTCACCATCCTTGGTCATACCACCGAGCTGCAGGTAGCCGACCCGCCCATAGGCATCCTGTTCGTCCTGGCCATGTCGTCCGTCTCCGTGTACGGCGTGATGCTGGCGGGGTGGTCCTCAGGCTCCAAGTACCCGCTGCTGGGCTCGGTACGGGCCTCGGCCCAGATGGTGTCCTACGAGGCGGCCATGGGCCTGTCGATTGCCGCCGTGGTGCTGATCACCGGGTCCCTGTCCACCCGGGAGATCGTGGCCGACCAGAGTCGCCACCTCTACAGCTTCGTGCCGGACTGGAACGTCCTGCGCCTGGGGATCGTGCCCTTCCTGATCTTCCTGGTGGCGGTGACCGCCGAGCTCAACCGACCGCCCTTCGACCTGGTGGAGGCCGAGCAGGAGCTGGTGGGAGGGTTCCACACCGAGTACTCGTCGGTGCGCTTCGCCCTTTTCTTCCTGGCCGAGTTCATGAACACCATCACCATGTCGGCGGTGGTGGTGACCTTGTTCTTCGGGGGCCCCGACGGCCCAGCCCCCCACTTCGTGCGTTGGTTGTGGCCCATCTTGTGGTTCCTCGGCAAGACCGTGGTGTTCCTCTTCGGCTACGTCTGGCTGCGGGCCACCCTGCCCAGGCTGCGATACGACCAGCTCATGGACCTGGGCTGGAAGGCGCTCATCCCCCTCTCTCTGGCGTGGTTGCTGGTGGTGGGGGGCATGCTGGTGAGCGTCTACTGGGGGCTGGCCATCATTGGCGGATTCGTATTGGTGGCGATGGCCCTGTCGCGTTCCATGACCGTGGGGCGAGCCAGCGGTGAGCCGCCCCCAGCCAGCCCGGTCGCCGAACCCGCTCCTCGGGCTGTGACGGTGGGGGCCGACGAGAGATCAGGGGCACCCTGATGGGATTCTTCGACGGCTTTCGCGTTACCGCTCGCCAGATGGTCAAGCCCCGGGTGACGCGGTCGTACCCGGACGAGAAGCGGCCCAAGCCCCCCCGCTACCACGGGCGCCACGTGCTCAACCGCTACGAGGACGGCATGGAGAAGTGCATCGGCTGCGAGCTGTGTGCCGGGGTGTGCCCAGCCGGGTGCATCTACGTCCGGGGCGCTGACAACCCGCCCGATGCACCGGTCTCGCCCGGGGAGCGCTGGGGCTTCGTCTACGAGATCAACTACCTGCGCTGCATCCACTGCGACCTGTGCGTCGAGGCCTGCCCGACGGAGGCCATCACCGAGTCAAAGATGTTCGAATTCTCCTTCACCAACCGGGCCGACGCCATCTACACCCGGGCCGAGCTGCTGGTCGGAGACGACGGCCGACCTCAGCACCTGCCGTGGGAGGACTGGCGCCCCGGAGATGACCTGCGTACCTCGGCGTGGATGCGGGCCACCTCACCATCGGGCTCGGCTGCCTACGAGGGCCAACAGGAGTGGTCCGGTGAGCTGGGTTACGGGGAGCGTCCGGCCGAGTCCGGTCAGTCGGGCCCCGACAACGACGAGGCCACCGGAAACGTGTCGGTGCGCAAGGTCATGGCCTCACACCTGCTGACCCGCAAGGATCGTCGCTGATGCCCCATCCCCTGCTCCTGGCGGTGACGTCGAACCTGTTCACGTTCGTGGTCTCGGCCATCATCGTGGTGGTGGGCGCCCTCGGGGTGGTGGTGGCCCGCAATCCCGTCCACTCAGCCCTCATGCTGGTCATGACCCTTTTTGGAGTGGCGGTGCTATTCGTCATCCAGGATGCCCAGTTCCTGGCGGTGGTCCAGGTGATCGTCTACGCCGGGGCCATCGTGGTGCTGTTCTTGTTCGTGATCATGCTGCTGGGGGTGGACCGGGAGGAGATGATGGCCCGGGACCCACTGCCCGGGCAGAGGCCGCTGGCTGTGATCTTGGGCCTGGCCGCCCTGGGTCTGATCCTGTACCTGGCGTCCACGGCCAGCTGGGCCACTGGCGCCCGGTCGGTGGCCGGCCCGGCTGGGGGGCCGGGGAGCAACATCGAGAAGCTGGCCCGGTCCATCTTCACCACCTACCTGATCCCCTTCGAGGCCACCTCGGTGCTGCTGGTCATCGCCGTGGTGGGGGCGGTGGTGCTGTCCCGGCGCCTGCCCGGGCGGTCGAGGCAGCAGGTCAGTATCTCCGACCTGCCCACCGGCGGCGATACCAGTCGAGGCCAGACGCCCAGCGCCGAACCGTCCGAGGTCGCATCGGGGGAGCAGGGGTAATGGTCGCTGGCCCCCCCTACCTGGTCCTGGCGGCGGCCATCTTCACCATTGGTACCGTCGGCCTGCTGGTCCGGCGCAACGTGCTGGTCATGTTCATGTGCGTGGAGCTGATGCTCAACGCGGTGAACCTGACCTTTGTCACCTTCTCCCGAATGCTCAACGACATCGGCGGCCAATCGCTGGTGCTGTTCGTGCTGCTGGTGGCGGCGGCCGAGGTTGTGGTGGGGCTGGGGATCATCGTGGCCATCTGCCGGCGGCGCACGGCCGCCACCGCTGACGACTTCCACCTGCTGAGGGGCTGACGCCCCCGTCATGTCTGCCCAATCGATGGCCCGACAATCGTGATGGTCCACGCCGCCTACCTCATCCCGCTCCTCCCCCTGGTCGGGTTTGCCGTGCTGCTGGTCGGCGGGCGCCGGTTGGGCAATCCTCTGGCCGGCTGGCTGGCCACCGCCGCGGTAGGAGCATCCTTCGTGGCCACGGTGGTGACCTTCGCCGGCCTGGCCAGCCTCGGATCGCATCACCGGGCCTTCACCCAGGTGCTGTTCGCATGGATCCCGGTCGGCGGTCTGCGGATCAACGCCGCCTTCCTGGTCGACCCGCTGTCCATGACCATGGCCCTGTTCGTCACCGGGGTGAGTACCCTGATCCACCTCTACTCCATCGGCTACATGGAGCACGACGAGAAGTTCCCGTCCTTCTTCGTCTACCTCAACCTGTTCGTCTTCTCCATGTTGGTGCTGGTCCTGGCCGACAATTTCGTGCTCTCCTTCCTGGGATGGGAGGGCGTGGGGGCCTGCTCCTACTGGCTGATCGCCTTCTGGTTCGACCGGGACATGGCGGCCAGCGCCGGCAAGAAGGCCTTCGTCTTCAATCGGATCGGCGACTTTGGCTTCCTGATCGCCATGTTCGTGATCTTCACCGCTACCCACACCCTCACCTACTCCGGGGTGTTCGCAGCCGTCGGGCACCTCTCGGGCACCACCCTTACTGCCATCGCCCTGCTGCTCTTCCTGGGGGCGGTGGGCAAGTCGGCCCAGATCCCGCTGTTCCCGTGGCTGTTGGATGCCATGGAAGGCCCCACTCCGGTCTCGGCCCTGATCCACGCGGCCACCATGGTCACCGCCGGGGTCTACCTGATGGCCCGTATCAGTCCCATCTTGAGCCTCAGCTCGTCGGCGCTCCTGGTGGTGGCGTGCGTGGGAGCGGCAACTGCCTTCCTGGCGGCCACCGCCGCCTGCGCCCAGACCGACATCAAGCGGGTACTGGCCTACTCCACCGTGTCCCAGCTGGGCTACATGTTCCTGGCCGTGGGAGCCCGAGCCTATGTGGCAGCCATCTTCTTGATGGTGACCCACGCCTTCTACAAGGCTCTGCTGTTCCTCGGAGCCGGGTCGGTGATGCATGGCCTGCACGACGAGCAGGACCTCCGGCGCATGGGCAACCTCCGCAAGCTCATGCCGGTCACTGCCCTCACCTTCATCGTGGGCTGGCTGGCCATCGCCGGGGTGCCACCCTTCGCCGGCTTCTGGTCCAAGAGCGACGTCCTGCTCAATGCCTACGCCCTGAGCCCGGGCCTGTGGGCGGTGGGTGCCGTGACCGCTGCCCTGACCGCCTACTACATGGGCCGGGAGACGGTCCTGGCCTTCTACGGCCCCGACCGTTGGCGAGGGGTGGCTGGCGGAGCCCGAGCCACGGTTCCCAGCGCCCAGGCCGCCGGCGTAGGGGCCGCCAGCGCCGGCGCCGGGGCCTCCTTGGCCGAGCCCCACGATCCGCGGTGGGTGATGCGGGCACCGCTAGTGGTGCTGGCCGCCCTGTCCTTCCTCGGAGGCCTGATCAACCTGCCCTTCCACCCCACCCTGCCCTTCCTCAGCCATTGGCTCGATCCCGTCTTCGGCTCGTCCCTGCGGGTCGAGAGCCAGTCGGCAACCTTCAAGGTGGGCCTGGGCATCTTGGATGCCGTGCTGGCTGTCGTCGGGGTCGGCCTGGCCCTGCGGGTGTGGCTACCCCAATGGGACCGCCCGCGCCTGGAGCCCAGGTTCCTGCTACGGGGCTGGCGCATCGACGACCTCTACGACTCGCTCATCGCCCGACCGGGGACAGCCCTGGCCGCCTTCTCGGCCTACGTGTTCGACCGGCGGGTCATCGACGGGGCGGTGAACGGGACCGCCACTCTGGTTCGTAGCGGCGCCGATCGCCTGCGCCAGGTCCAGACCGGATTCGTGCGTAATTACGCCCTGGGGGTGGCAGCCGGGGTGGTCGGCCTGCTGGCCTGGGTAGTCACTCGGTCGACCTCATGACCTTCCCGTACCTAACCACCGTGGTGCTGTTGCCGGCCGGAGCCGCGTTGCTGGTGGCCCTGGTGCCGCGCTCGCGGCCCAAGGTGATCCAGGGTCTGGGCATGGTCGCCTCGGTGGCGGTGGGTAGCCTGGCCGTGGCCCTGGCCGTGCACTTCCGGGTGGGCGAGCCGGGCTTCCAGATGGTGAGCAGGCACACCTGGATCAGGTCATTCGGCATCTCGTGGAACCTGGGTGTGGACGGTATATCTCTGTTCCTGGTCCTGCTGTGCGGGATCCTCTTCCCCGTCACGCTGGCCGGCGCCAGGGTGAGGCGCGATCCCAAGGCCTTCGTGGCCTGGATGCTGCTGCTGGAGACGGCCTGCCTGGGCAGCTTCTTGTCCCTGGATCTTCTCTTCTTCTTCCTGTTCTTCGAGCTGTCGCTGGTCCCCACCTACTTCATCATCGGAGGGTGGGGCTTCTCCCGGCGGGGCTACGCCGCCATCAAGTTCTTCCTCTACACCTTCCTGGGCTCGGCGTTCCTGCTCATCGGCCTGTTGGCCGTGGTCTTCATCCACCAGCGCCACAGTGGCAGCCTCACCTTTGACCTGACGGCCCTGTCCTCCCAGCAGTACTCGTCGGTGGTGGGGATCGTCCTTCTCCTGGCCTTCACCGCCGCCTTCGCCGTCAAGGCGCCGATATTCCCGTTGCACACCTGGTCACCCGACGCCTACACCAAGGCCCCGGCGGGCGGTTCGGTCATCCTGGCCGCTGTCATGGCCAAGCTGGGCACATACGGGATCGTCCGGTTCGACTTCCAGCTCTTCCCCAAGGCGGCCGTCACCCTGGCTCCGGTGCTGCTCACCCTGGCGGTCATAGGGATCATCTATGGAGCGGTGGTGGCGGCCGCCCAGAAGGATCTCAAGCGCCTGGTGGCTTACTCGTCTCTGGCTCACCTCGGTTTCATCGTGCTGGGCACCTTTGCCTTCACCAATCAGGGCATCTCGGGCGGGGTGCTCCAGATGCTCAATCACGGCCTCTATACCGCTGCGCTGTTCCTCCTGGTGGGGATGATCTACGAGCGCCGGCGGACCTGGCAGATCCCCGACCTGCACGGCCTGCAGCGCCCGGCCCCCATCATGGCCGGCGTGTTCACGCTGGTGATGATGGCCTCCATCGGCCTGCCGGGGCTCAACGGGTTCGTAGGTGAGTTCCTCATCCTGATCGGCACCTTTGTGACCCACCGGTGGTGGGCGGTGGTCGGCACGGCCGGGGTGATCCTGGCCGCCGTGTATCTCCTGTGGGCCTACCAGCAGATCTTCCACGGCCGGCCTCGGGGAGACAACGCCCTGTTTCGAGAGATGACATGGAAGGAGGGGGCGGTGATGGCGCCACTGGTGATGGCCATCGTGTTCATCGGCGTCTATCCCCGACCCCTGCTCGACCGCATCACTCCGTCGGTCAACGCCCTCGTGCACCACATCGACGTCGGAAGCGGGAAGCACTATCCGGTGGTGGCGACTCAGTCCAGTCGGCCGGCCGGGACCACCAGCGCCCTCGGAGGAGCTCGATGAGCCTGGCCCTGCTGGGTGCGCTGGGCCAGGTGGCTCCCACCACCCCCTTGGCCCGTCCGCCGGTGGCCTACTCGGCCATCCTGCCCGAGCTGATCCTCATCGGTGGTGCGCTGGCCCTGCTGGCTCTGGCCTCTCTGACCAAGAGGCGGGCGCCCCGGGGCATGTATGCCGCCTACACGGTGGCGGTCTCGGTGGCCGCCCTGGTGGCCTCGCTGTCGTTGTGGGAGAAGGTCAATCACCACCGGCCCGGCTACCTGGCCGTGGCCGGCGCCATCTCGGTGGACGGCTTCAGCGTCTTCTTCCTCGTCCTGGTG
>QHCF01000120.1 GCA_003244275.1 Acidimicrobiales bacterium | reverse complement strand
AACTCGGGCTGGCGGTCCGCGCGCGAGTCCTCGTCGCGAAAGCACCTGGCGATCTGGTAGTAGCGGTCGATGCCGCCCACCATCAGGAGCTGCTTGGCGATCTGAGGGCTCTGGGGCAGGACATAGAACGCACCCGGCTGCAGTCGGGACGGAACCGCGAATTCCCTGGCTCCTTCGGGCGTGGGGGTCCACAGCAGCGGTGTCTCCACCTCGACGAAGCCCTGAGCATCCATGGCCGCCCGCAGGGCGGAGTTGACCCTGGCCCGCAGGCGCAGGTTGGCCTGCATACGGTCACGGCGCAGGTCCACATAGCGATGACGCAGACGGACCACCTCGTCGGCCTCCACCCGGCCGCTTACCGGGAAGGGCGGCGCCTCGGCCTGGGAGAGGATCTCCACGGCGCAGTCCCCCACCTCCACCTCCCCGGTGGGGAGTCCGGGATTGGCCGTGCCCTCGGGCCTGGCCCTCACCGTGCCGGTCACCCTGGCCACGTACTCGAGGCGGAGGTCGTGGGTGCCATCCACCACGCACTGCACGACCCCGCGGTGGTCCCGGAGGTCGATGAAGGCCAGGTGCTCCCCGTGCTCCCGCCGTCGGGCCACCCATCCGCACAGCTGCACCTGGCGGCCCACATCGTCGAAGCGGAGGTCGCCGCAGTAGTCACTGCGCAGCCCGGCCGCCACCGGACCCGTGCCGGTGGGCCCGGCGCTCGGCTCACCCGGCACGGAGGGCCGCCCGGCCGTCGGCTCCACCGGAGCCGTCACGGTGAAGCGCCCTGGGTCAGCTGACCGACCCGCTCCACCAGCGCCCCACGGGGTACCTGCTCCTGGTGACCACCTGCGCCCACCGCCCGCAATCGGCGCAGAGTGACGGTGCCAGCCGCCACTTCGTCGGGCCCGACGATCACCGCCACCGCCGCGCCCGAGCGATCAGCCGCCTTGAGCTGAGCCTTGAGGGAGCGATGGTCAAAGGCCCGGTCGGCACCCAACCCGGCGGCCCGCAGCTCATGGGTGAGATCCCTCGCCGCCTGGCCGCCGGTCAGGTCGACCACGTAGGCAGCCAGGCTCGGGGCCGCCACACCGAAGACGCCCTCGGCGTCGCAGGCCAGCAGCAGTCGCTCGATCCCGATGCCGAAGCCGATGCCCGGCGTGGGTGGACCTCCCAGTGCCTCGACCAGGCCGTTGTAGCGACCTCCCCCGCCCACCCCGTTCTGGGCCGACTCCAGAGCCAGTCCCACGAACTCGAAGGTCGTCCGGGTGTAGTAGTCGAATCCCCGTACCAGACGATGGTCCACCACGTATCGAACCCCGAGGCGGTCGAGGCCATCGCACACCCGGGAGAAATGAGCCGCACAATCCAGGCAGAGCCGATCGACCAGGTGTGGCGCGTCGAAGGTGGCGTTGCGGCATTCCTCTCGTTTGCAGTCGAGGACCCTCAATGGGTTCGCCTGATAACGGGGCCCATGTTCGGCACAGAGCTGGTCAGCCACGCCATCGAGGAAGGCCACCAGCGCCTCGACATAGGCCGGTAGGCAGGAGGCGTCACCCATCGAGCCCAGTCGCAGCTCGACCCGACTCAGGCCCAGCGTGTCGTACAGTCCGCCAGCCAGAGCAATGACCTCGGTGTCCAGGTCCGCATCGTCGCTACCCAGGGCCTCCACGCCCAGTTGGTGGTGCTGGCGCAGGCGCCCGGCCTGGGGCCGCTCGTAACGAAAGGCGGGAGTCGCATACCACGCCTTCCATACCAGTCCCGGCCGGTGCTCGACGAAGGCCCGGACCACCGATGCGGTCCCTTCGGGGCGCAGGGCCAAGTGGCGGCCGCCCTTGTCCTCCAGCTCGTACATCTCCTTGCTCACCACGTCGGTGCCTTCGCCCATGCCCCGCACGAACACCCTGACGTCTTCGAACAGGGGGCTGATGACCAACCCGTAACCAGCCCGTTCGGCCATAGCGGCGAAGACCCCCACCAACGCCTCCCAGCGCCGCGATTCGGGAGCCAGCACGTCGCGGGTCCCGGTGGGGGCCTGGAAGGCCTGGGCGGTGGTGGCCACCCCCGAAGGTTAGTGGGCGCTCCGGCGCGGCCACGGGAGGATGGGAGTGGGCGCTGACCTGAGGTGCACCCGACTCAATCTTGTGCCCGGCAGCTCAACTTTGTGCCCCGGCAGCTCAACCGGCGGAGGTGCTCTGGCCCGGGAGGATCCGATACGAATCGAACACGCTGTCCAAACGCTTGAGGGATCCCAGGACCGATTCCAGGTGACCGGGGTCGGCCAGCTCGAACTCGAAGCGCATCCGGCTCACTCGGTCAGCGTCGGTGTTGCTGGAGCAGGACAAGATGTTGAAGTGGTGCTCAGCCAGCACCCGGGACACGTCCGCCAGCAGGCGAGAGCGGTCCAGCGCCCTCACCTCGATGGCCGCCACAAACGACCCGGACAGCTCCTGATCCCACTCCACTTCGATGAGGCGCTCCTTGGTGCCCCCGGCCAGAGATATGGCGTTGGCGCAGTCGGCCCGGTGGACCGAGACCCCCCTGCCCCTGGTCACGAAGCCCATGATCTCGTCTCCCGGTACCGGTGTGCAACACCGGGACAGGCGGATCATCACGTCGTCCAACCCCTCCACGTACACGCCGGCGGCCTGGCGTCGACTGGGACGCCGAGGTGTCCGGGCCGTGCTCGGCAGCTGTTCGTCGTGCTCGCCCCCCCGCAGCTCACGGGCCAGGCGCTGGGCCACCGACCGGCCAGAGACATGCCCCTCGCCGATGGCCGCATACAGGGCCTCCACGTCGAGATAGCTCATCGACTCGGCCAAGGCAGCCAGGGACGTCGAAGCCGCCAGCTTCTGGACCGGCAGCCCCTCCCGACGCAGCTCCTTGACCAGTTCCTCCTTCCCCGTCTCGATGGCGTCCTCCCGGCGCTCCCGGCTGAACCACTGGCGGATCTTGTTGCGGGCCCGAGGGGTGGTCACCGTCTTCAGCCAGTCACGGGAGGGAGCGGCGGTGGGGGCTTTGGAGGTGACGACCTCGACGTTGTCGCCTGAGTCCAGGACGGAGTCGAGGGGAACCAGGCGGCCGTTGACCTTGGCCCCTATGCAGCGATGGCCAACCTCGGTATGGATGGCATACGCGAAGTCCACCGGGGTGGCGGCCGCCGGCAGGGTGATGACCTTGCCCTTGGGGGTGAAGACATACACCTCGTCCTGCTCCAGATCGAGCTTGAGGGTCTCCAGGAATTCCGCGGGGTTGGGCGTCTCCTGCTGCCAGTCAGCGATTCGTTGCAACCAACCCATCTCGGCAGGGCCGCCTGGTCGAGGCTCGGCGCCGTTTGGGGCCTGGTCCACATGGCCGGTCCTGCCGGCGACCAGGGCTGACGAGCCACCCCTGCCCCCATGCGGGCCACCTGTGCCGGCTCTGCCCATGGGGCGGCCTCCCGGGCCAGTCCGGCTGATGGGCTGGCCTCCCGGGCCAGCCTTGCCCGTGGGCTGGCCTCCCGGGCCAGCCTTGCCCGTGGGCTGGCCTCCCGGAGCCCCCTTGTAATCCCAATGGGCGGCTATGCCGTACTCGGCACGGTGGTGCATCTCGCCCGTGCGGATCTGGACTTCGAGCGGCTTGGCCTGGGGACCCACCACAGTGGTGTGGATGGACTGATAAAGGTTGAACTTTGGCGTGTTGATATAGTCTTTGAATCGTCCCTGCACTGGGCTCCATATGGCATGAATAGAGCCCAAGGCAGCCCAGCAGTCGTTTTCGGTGGCCACCAGCACCCTTATGCCGACCAGGTCATAGATGTCGTCAAATTCCTTGGCCTTCACCACCATCTTCTCGTAGATGCTCCAGAAGTGCTTTGGCCTGCCGGTCACCTCGGCGACCACTCCCAGCATGCTCAGCTGCTCGCGGACGGACTCGATCACCTGGGCCAGGTAGATGTCCCGTTCGGGGGAGCGCAGGGCCACCATCTGCTCGATCTCTGCATAGCGCCGGGGATGCAGGGTGGCAAAGGCCAAGTCTTCCAGCTGCCACTTGATCTCCTCGATCCCCAGGCGGTGGGCCAACGGGGCGTAGATGTCCAGCGTCTCCTGGGCGGTGCGGCGCTGTTTCGACTCCACCATGGCGGCGATGGTTCGCATGTTGTGCAGCCGGTCGGCCAACTTGATCATGAGGACCCGCCAGTCCTTGGCCATCGCCACCAGCATCTTGCGCATCGATGCCGCCTGTTGCTCCTCTTTGGATTCGAAATGGAGCCGATCCAATTTGGTGACGCCGTCCACTATCGCAGCCACTGCCGGGCCAAAATCAAGCGCCACCTGGTCCACCGAGAGCTCGGTGTCCTCCACCGCGTCATGCAGGAGGGCGGCGGCAATGGTCACGTCATCCAGGCCCAGCTCGGCCACGACGGTGGCCACCGCCAAGGGATGACTGATGTACTCCTCACCGGACTGGCGCAGCTGGCCGGCATGGGCCGCCTTGGCGACCTCGTAGGCCCGGATGATGAGGCTGGTGTCGGCCTTGGGCCGCCGGGCCAGGAACGCTCGGACGACGGGCGTGCTCGGTGTTACCGGCGCCACCTGGCGCCTCCACGGAAGGACCCGGTCAACGGTTGGGAGCGCCAAACTCGCCTCCCTCCCCTATCGCCCGGCGGCGGTCGGGCCGGTGGGGACGGCGCCGCTGGACGTCGGGCCGGTGGGGGCGGTGGGGGCGGTGGCCAGAACCGTCTGACTGTCGATCGACTCATAGCGGATCAGTGAGACGACGACGTGATCGGCCAACCGCTGGCGACCGCCCAGCCCAGCCAGCTCAGCGATGACGCCCAGGCCGACCACCTGGGCGCCCAGCCGCTCCACCAGGGCAACAGCCGCCGCGGCCGTCCCCCCGGTCGCCAGGACGTCGTCCACCACCAGCACCGAGTCGCCCGGAACGAGGGCGTCGGAATGCACTTCCAGGCAGTCGCTCCCGTACTCCAGGGCATACTGGCGGCTCTCGACCCGCCCGGGGAGCTTGCCCGCCTTGCGAACCGGCACGAACCCGGCGCCCAGGCAGTAGGCGACCGGCGCGGCCATGATGAAGCCACGGGCCTCTATACCCACCACCTTGTCAACCTGGCTGGCGGCGAAGTGGTCAACCAAGGTGTCCACACTGAAGCGCAGGGCGGCGGCATCGGCTAACAGCGGCGTCAGATCCTTGAATCCGATGCCGGGCCGCGGGAAGTCAGCGACGTCCCTGATGTGGCCTTTCAACCAGCTGGCGTCGGCGCCCATGGCTGCCAGGGTACCCGGCCCGACCGTCCCCCCAGGGCCAGCGGCGAGCTGGCCGGGAGCTAATGGCGCCGCTTGCCCTTCTTGCGGGAGCGGGCCGGCGGCCGGCGGACCTGGCCGGTCGACTTGGGGGGTTGGCCACCGGCCGGACCGACCGCTCCCCCGCCGGCACCGTTGCCCCC
>QHCF01000092.1 GCA_003244275.1 Acidimicrobiales bacterium | reverse complement strand
GGCGGCCAGCTGGTGGCCCAGTGCGGCGGAGCCGGCAACGTCGCCAACGTCGTGGCCGCCCTCGCCGCGGTGGGCGAGACCTGGAACCCGTGGCACTTCGCCACCGCCGGCGAAGCAACCAACCGGTTGGCGGCGCACGGCTTCACCGCGGTGCGCACCTGGCTCCACGACGAGACGGCCACGTTCGAGACCCGCATGGAGCTCGAGGAGTTCCTGTCCACCGTGATCCTCGGTGCCAATCTCCAACGGCTGCCGGCTGCCGAGCGACCCGACTTCGTCCACCGGGTGGCCGACGCCCTGGGCGAACCCATCATCCACTACGTGCGCCTCAACATGGTGGCGGTGGCGGGCAACGCCTGAAGCGGATTGACGCCGTCGGGTACGGGGTAGGCCCCGAGGATGGACCAGACCAAGCTCATCGAATTGCTGAACGGCGACCTGGAGACCGAGTACCGGTCGATCGTGCAGTACATCTCCCACATCGCCACCGCCAAGGGCGCCGAGTTCCAGAGCACCATCGAGGAGCTGCGCCAGCACCTCAGCCAGGAGCTGCAGCACGCGACCGCCCTGGCCGAACAGGTCGATTTCCTGGGCGGTGTGCCGTCGGTGCGTGTACCCCCGGTCTCCGCCGCAACCGACACCCGCGAAGCCCTGGGGCAGGACCTCGAGCTCGAGCAGAACCAGCTCGAGCGCTACCGGGAGCGGGTGAGCCAGACCCAGGAGATGGGCCTGGGCGACGTGAGCGAGGCCCTGCGGCCCCTGCTGCAACAGACCCAGGACCATGTCCGCGACCTGCAGGCGGCCCTGGGGCTCTAGCCTCGGGGCGTGGAAGACCAAGAAGTACTCAGCGCGTACGTCGACGAGGGGGCGCGGCGGGCGTTCGGCCCTACCCTGCACGTCGAGGGCGACATCCTCATGTTCGACGGGTGGTGGCAGGCGGCCCTTCGGGTGTCACCACGCACCTTCGCGGTGCGTGCCGAGGAGCCGCCCAAGCCGACCGACGTGCTGGAGTGCCTGGCCGACCGACTCGCCGGACGGGCCCTGTCGGACGTAGGAAGTGACTTCCCCCTGGTCGGTGTCATCACCTATGCCGAGATCGCCCTGGGACCGGTGGCTTGGGACGTGTGGTCGCCCGACCCCGCCACTGCCAACTTCGACCTCAACCAACGCGCCGGGCACGACACCTTCCTGGGCGATGACGTGTCCGGTGAGCCGAGCGAGGCCGACTACTCGGCCGAGCTGGGCGGCGCCCGTCGCCTCTCCGGCCTTCCTGCCTCGTTGATCCTGACCCTGGGCGTCGACCAGGGCATAGCCGACTCCCTGGCTGCGGCGCTGCCCGACTGCCGCTTCGTCTCCAAGCCCCTCACCGAGGTCACCCCCGATGCCTGCGGCTCGCTGCTGCCCACCCTCATGGTGGTCGACGCCACCACCGATGTGGGCCGTGAGTTCATCATGGAGCTGCGGGCCGCGGCGTGCGGGCGGCTGGTGCCGGTAGCCGCCCTCACCACCGACCCCGGCGTGCCCCTCGGCGCCGATCTGGCTTTCGCGCCCGACTCCGCAACCGTCGACTGGGTGCAGCCCATCCGGGCTTTGCTGCCCTGAAGAACCCGGACTCGCGCCATTACCCCTGTGAGGGGTAATGGCGCGAGCTCGTATCAGCCGGTGTTCAGGCCCAGGCCCTTGAGGATGCCCTTGAGCCCGTTGAGGAGGTCACCCAGGGGATCGGCAGTGGCCGGTGAGGGGTTGATGACGGCGTCTGCGCCGGGGCAGGCGTAAGCCCGGTCGAAGCGTCCCTCCACGAACTGGGACAGCAGCACAGGGCCGCTGCTAAAGGACTTGGTGGAGCAGTAGACCGAAGCCTGGCTGGCGTCCCGGGCGCCCGCCGCCCAGTTGGGCAACCCGGCCAGTCTGGCGCCGCCGGTGATCTTCCCCCACTGGTAGGGGGTGGAGTAGACGCCGACCGGAACCTTGCGGGATGACAGGTAGTCGATGGAGCCGGCGATGTCGGCCAGGTTGGCCCCCAGGTTGGTGGGCGACCAGCTGTTGCCCGTCTCCACGTCGAGCCACCACGTGTGGCCGGTACCGGCCGCCGCTTGGCTGCCGGCATAGGCGTAGGCCTGGGCGGCGGCGTTGTAGCCATAGTTGTAGGCGCAGGCACGTTGGTCGGCTGGGCTGCACGCCGCGTTGGGCGAATGCTGGGCGTACCAGTTGATCGCGGTGGTGTCCGGCCCGGGGTTGGCAGTGTTCATGTAGAACGCGGGAGGCAGGCCCGAGGCCTGGGCCCATCGGTACTCGGTGGCCAGGCAGGGGTTGTCGGTGTAGGGCTTGCCGTCGCCGACGCCCACAACCGCAAAAGCCGGGGTAGGTGGCAGAGGCTTCCCGCACTGCGGCCATGAGATGTCGTAGCCGATGCCCGACACCGCCCCCGCCCGCGTCACGGGCGCGGCGAAAGCCACAAGCATGGTTACCACCCCAACGGCCAGGGCCGGCCAGCGCCCGAAGCGAGATCGATTCATGCAATGGCCTCCTGGAGACTGCTGGGCGCCCACCGAGTCCGCTCGACACTATGCGCTCGTGGGCCATGAAGCGACAATCCCCACTGGGGCGTGGCTCACGCGGCCACCTCGGCCGGTGAGCGCCGGATCGGGGAGACCACTATCTCGGGCTGGGGGCACACCGCGATAGTGGCCACCACCTCGACCGCGGCGGTGTCGTCGGGGAGGGTGACGCGGGCTCCCGCCCCCTCCACATCGGGCTGGTCGTCGGGGCAGATGCTCTGCGACTGCACACCGAAGTACGCCGTCGCCCTGGGGGCAACCGTCACGGTCGTGGGCGCCCCGGAACGGATGAGCGCACCCGGTTTGGTGGAAGCCGAGGCCAGCACCGACTTGGCAGCGTCGACCACGTCGACGCGCGGATAGCCCGTGACCCGGCACGGCCGGTTGCCCGTGTTGCGTACCTCGAAGACGGCGAGGCTCTGCCCGAGGGCGGCCCGCGAGTCGGTCTGGCGGATCTGCACGTTCGCTGCGGTGCAACGCTCGGGTCCGGCCGCCGCCACGGTGGTGGTCGTTGCGCTGACAGTGGTCGACGTGGGCGCCTCAGTTGTCGAGGTGGTGGACGACGTGGCGACAACCGTCGTCAAAGGCGATGCCCGGTGCGACGACCTCGAACACGAGGCCGCCACGACTGCAACGACGAGAACTCCGAGGAGACGACGCATGGCTCCGCCAGACTATGTCCCACCTAAGGGCCGACCTCGGCTTGGCGGACCTCGGACCGTGCCCGCATGCGCTCCACCTTGTTGACGGCCGACAAGAAGGCTCGAGCCGAGGCCTCCACCACGTCCGTGGACACGCCCCGCCCCGACACCTTGTCGGACCCGGCTTCAACCTGGATGATCACATCACCCAGGGCGTCGACGCCGCCGGTGACGGCGGAGACGTTGAAACCGATGAGCGACGCGTCCACGCCGGTGGCCGACTTGATGGCCCGGCAGGCGGCGTCGATCATGCCGTCGCCCTCGGCCGTAGCCTCCAGCTTCTCGCCCTCCCGGGTGAGCACCACCCGGGCGCGCGGTACGCCAACGGTGCCGCCGGCCACCTCCAGGTCCTCCAGCGCGAAATCGCGGGCCACGGTGGTGCCGAGCTCCTCGGCCACGATGGCCTCGAGGTCGGCGTCGGTGATCTCCACTTTGCGGTCGGCCAGCTCCTTGAAGCGCACGAACGCCGAGTTGAGGGCATCGCCAGAGATGGTGATGCCCATCTTGGCCAAGGTGTCGCCGAAGGCGTGGCGGCCGGAGTGCTTGCCCAGGACCAGGTCGGTCTTGGGGACGCCGACCTCCTCGGGCCGCATGATCTCGTAGGTCGACCGCTCCTTGAGCATGCCGTCCTGGTGGATGCCCGAT
>QHCF01000185.1 GCA_003244275.1 Acidimicrobiales bacterium | reverse complement strand
TTCCAGACCCACACAAGTAATCATCCGGGCGCCTAGCTGAAGTTCCAGAATACCGATGGGAACCTCGTGGTGTTCTCGCCCACCGGGCCGCCATTGTGGTCGAGCGGTACTTGGGCGTCACAGGATCGGAGAACCCAGTGATCAAAGGTGGCCGGATCCTCGGATTGATTGCTGGGCTCGTCGCTGCGGGCTCGGTCGTGGGCCTGACCCAGGTTGGTGGCACTACTTCGGGAGTTCACCTTCGGACGGGGAATGCCCCGCCGGCCTCCACACCGTTGCAGTCCCCAGCCGGCGCGACGACAAGTGGCACGACTCCTTCGGCCCTTACCTTGCCGGTTGCTGGCGCTCCGAACGGGCCACTTGGATCCGCAGGCAACCCACTGGGATCACCTGGCGAGTCGCTGGCGTCATGCCTAGCTCACCAGACAGCCCCCGTGGCCTCAATCAGTATCACGATAACGAACACTGGCTTCTCCAGTGCTTGCTACTACGCAGCGGCGAACGTGCCGTCAAGTGTCCAGCTGATCGATCGCATGACCAACGCCGCTACAGGCCTGACGATCCCTATCGAGGTCGCTGTCGCCACCCCCTCCAAGCCGGTAGTTAGCCAGGCTGCCACGACGGCCTCGCAGGCGCCCGGGCTCACGGTGGACACAAGCCCGGTTCCCATCGTCCAACTCAGCAGCGCGATCTACACCAGCCCGACGGCTCCGGATACCAACCCAGTTGACTCTGTGATTCCCGCCCTTGCCGCCGGACAGTACCTCCTGCAATTGCCAACCGCGCCCACAGTGCCGGCGGCAGTGCTTACCGTATCCCCCGTCTCCGCTCCACCGGCGTCGTCAGGGGTCCCGACGGCGGCCAGCACCACGATCGCAGACAGCACGGGCGTCACAGTCCTAGCCCCGTCAACATCGACCGAGCAGGCACTAGAGGTCGCTTTCGATGGTTGGGAAAGGCTGCCTTCGACATGCCCGGCCAAGGTGATCGCCGGCTCGGCTCGTGTAGCGGCAGTGCCAGGCGGGGTGAACTGGGCAATGGCGCAGTTCCAGCCGGCATCGTCATGTTCGTACTCATTGCCTCCGGCGACCCCGGGTGGCCCGGCGCGGCCTATTCCTCCTCAGATGGTCGGACCGTTCGCCAACACCAATGGCCCTCCGGTAGGAATCTTCGAGCAACAATCTGGCGGTCCTTGGGTGATGAACGAAGAGGGCGGCGAACCGTTCCCCTGCCCGGCACCAGAGGGAATCGCGCCCGGTCCCGGCGACGGAGCCCTCCCAGCTGCTGTGCTCGCAGCGTGGGGATTGAGCTATGCGCCCGACTGCGCTTTCCCGAGCTATCCTCCACAGCCTCGGTGAGTGCCCTATGCGGCGCCTGGGTCGATGAGGGTTCGACGCTCGGGTGGCCCGCCGGCAGCGGCCATTCTGTTGGTTCTGGCCGCGGCATGCGGTTCAACCACGCCAAGCGTTAGCGCCGCCATCGTGTCAGCCTTTAACTCCTATGAACAGATTCCATCGACATGTCAGGGTGTCATGATCCCTGGCTCCTTCAAGGTCGCGACGTTGACCTCTACGGGAGTGTCATGGGCTATCGCAGCCTTCAGGCCGGTCTCCAACTGCTCCTACGTGCAACCTCCGGCATGGCCAGGCGGCCCACCGCGACCGATCCCGGTTTACCAAATAGGTCCATGGGGTTTGCCCCATCCGCCGATCGGAGTCTTCGAGCGGCCGCCCGGAGGCACGTGGCGTATGAATTCTGAGGGAGGCGAGCCCTTCCCTTGCCCCGCCCCTAACGGTATCCCGCCAGGGCCAGGCGACGGATCCATTCCGCCCCAGATTCTGGCCGGATGGCATCTGAAGTATGCGTCCAACTGTGCCGATGTGTCCTATCCGTTGGCCCCAAGGTCTCCGGCGCCTTGACATCGATCTAACCCTGCGACGCCAGTGGCGGCCGCCACCCAATGATGCGGGTCTACGCGCCTCGTATTCGGGTACGAACATACGTTCGCTACTATCGGTCCCATGGGCTTCAACAACCCCCGGATGCCGTGGCGGGAGGTTGAAGCCAGGCTGGCCGACCGCCGGGTGGCGGGACGGCCGGCGCCGTCTGGGCTGGCGGGCGACGGGGGCGACAGCCCGGCGTGGTCGTACAAGCGGCCCGCCTACCAGCCGCCTCCAGAGCTGGCCGGCGCGGACCTAGGTGGCGGGCGGCGGGGGAGCGTGCCTTACGCCGAGCTTCACTGCCACTCCAACTTCAGCTTCCTCGACGGGGCTTCCCATCCAGAGGAGCTGGTGGAGGAGGCGGCCCGCCTCGGGCTGGAGGCGCTGGCGGTGACCGACCACGACGGGATGTACGGGGTGGTCCGCTTCGCCGAAGCGGCCAGGGCGGTGGGGATGCCCACGGTGTTCGGAGCGGAGGTGACCCTCGGGCTGACCAGGGGGCAACAGGGGATGGCAGACCCCGAAGGCGAGCACCTGGTGGTCCTGGCCAGAGACCCCACCGGCTACACCCGTCTTTGCCGGGCGCTGTCGGTCGCGCACCTGGCCGGTCGGGGGAAGGGCAAGCCGGTGATCGACCTGGAGACGTTGGCGGCGATGGGTGCGGGGGCGGTCCCCGACCTGGGGGAGGTGGCGGCCGGCGCTGGTCCGGGTGTGGCTGCCCGGGGCGTGGCTGACAGCGGGGGATCGGACCACTGGGTGGTGCTCACCGGCTGCCGCAAGGGCGCCGTGCCCCGGGCTTTGACAGAGGCTGGGCCGGCCCGGGCAGGCGTGGAGCTGGGCCGGTTGCAGCGCGCCTTCGGGCGGGCCAACGTGGTAGTCGAGCTCTGGGACCACGGCGACCCGCTGGACTCGGCGCGCAACGACGCCCTGGTGTTGCTCGCTGACCGGGTGGGGGCGGAGGTGGTGGCCACCAACAACGTTCATTACCACCAGCCAGCTCGCCGGCGGCTGGCCACGGCGCTGGCGGCGGTGCGCGCCCGGCGCAGCCTCGACGACATCGACGGGTGGCTGCCAGCGGCGGCCGCGGCCCACCTGCGCAGCGGCGCCGAGCAGTCACGCCGGATGGCCCGTTACCCGGGCGTGGTGCAGCGCGCTGCGGAGCTCGGCCGGGCCTGCGCTTTCGACCTGCAGCTGGTGGCTCCGCGCCTACCCCCTTTCCCCACCCCTGAGGGACACAGCGAGGCGAGCTGGCTCCGGGAGCTGACCGAGCGCGGCGCCGCCCGCCGCTACGGGTCCCGATCAGCGCCGGCGCACCCCAGGGCCTACACCCAGATCGACCACGAGCTCGACATGATCGAGCAGCTGGGCTTCCCCGGCTACTTCCTCATCGTCACCGACATCGTGGAGTTCTGCCGGCGCAACGACATCTACTGCCAGGGCAGGGGATCGGCTGCCAACTCGGCGGTGTGCTACGCGCTCGGAATCACCAACGCGGACGCTGTGGGGTTGGGGCTGCTGTTCGAGAGGTTCCTCTCTCCCGAACGGGACGGTCCGCCGGACATAGACGTGGACATCGAAAGCGGCCGGCGGGAGGAAGCCATCCAGTACGTGTACCGCCGCTACGGGAGGGGGTGCGCCGCCCAGGTCGCCAACGTCGTCACCTACCGGCCGCGCTCCGCGGTCCGTGACATGGGCAAGGCGCTCGGGGCTGCCTCCGGGCAGCTCGACGCGTGGTCCAAGCAGGTGGACCACTGGGGCCCGCTCAGTGCTACCGCCGCGCAGAAGGACCACCAGATCCCGGCACCGGTGATTGCCCTCGCCGAGGAGGTGCAGCACTTCCCGCGCCACCTCGGGATCCACTCCGGCGGGATGGTGCTCTGCGACCGGCCGGTGGCCGAGGTTTGCCCCGTCGAGTGGGCGCGGATGGCGGATCGCAGCGTCTTGCAGTGGGACAAGGACGACTGCGCTGCGGCGGGGCTGGTCAAGTTCGACATGCTCGGCCTCGGGATGTTGACGGTGCTGCACGCGACCGTCGACCACATCCGCTCGTTCCATGGCGTCGAGGTCGACCTGGCGGGGCTGCCGCAAGAGCCCGAGGTCTACGAGATGCTGTGCCGAGCCGACTCGGTAGGCGTGTTCCAGGTGGAGAGCCGGGCGCAGATGGCCACGCTGCCGAGGCTGAAGCCGAGGACGTTTTACGACCTTGTAGTCGAGGTGGCCCTGATCCGCCCCGGCCCCATCCAAGGCGGCTCGGTGCATCCCTACATCCGCCGGCGCAATGGCGAGGAGCCGGTCACCTACCTGCATCCGTTGCTCGAGCGCAGCCTGGCCAAGACCTTGGGGGTGCCCCTGTTCCAGGAGCAGCT
>QHCF01000179.1:8348-8513 GCA_003244275.1 Acidimicrobiales bacterium | reverse complement strand
CAGCACGCCTCCCGACGAGTGGGTCGCCCTGCTGGCCGCCCTGGCCGACTCTCCGATCCGTCGAATTGTCAAGCCAGCCGGTCTACCGCCAGATTCCGATCGCTCCGTGGTGGAGGCAGCCAGACGGGCCGCGGGTAGGGTGCCAGCCCTGGCTGGCCTGCTTGG
>QHCF01000179.1:0-8222 GCA_003244275.1 Acidimicrobiales bacterium | reverse complement strand
AGCCGACCGCAGCTGAGCCGACCACCCATCCGACCTCAGCCCAGCCGACCTCAGCCCAGCCGGCCTCAGCCCAGCCGACCGCAGCGGAACCGACCTCCTCCGAGTCGGCGCCAGCGGCTGTGCCTGGACCCCCTCCCCCGGTCTCGGACCAGCAGCCCTCACGCGAGGGTGGCGATGATCCCGTGCTCGTGGAGGAACTCGGCCATGCCATCGACCAGGTCCAACCCGGCCACTGAGCTCAGGGGGACCCAGGCGGCCTCAGCCGCGTCGTCACCGGCAATGAGTTGACGCGGATCCAACACGGTTACCGCGAAGTCGAGAATGACGAGGTGGCGGTCGCCCTGAATGCGTTCCACCCAGCCGATCAGGGCGTCGCACATCGCCTCCAGCCCGGTTTCCTCTGCCACCTCCCGCACCACCGCCTCGGCCAGGGTCTCTCCCGCCTCCACCCGACCCCCGGGTACCGCCCACATACCGGCAGCCGGCCCATGGCCCCGACGAATCAGTAGCAAACTGTCATCCTGCACCGCCACGGCGCCGACACACAGCTCGGGTCTGGTCATGCCGCTCCGCACGAGGGCAGCGAGCGGTGCATGACGATGAGGCGGGCCTTGAAACCAGTCGCTTCCAGGAAGCCCTTGGCCTGTCGGCTTCCGGGCAGGGCGCTGGCATCCACCCCGGTGCATCCCAGACTGGTGAACCATCCGATCATGGCGTCCATCATGGCCCGGCCCACTCCGACACCCCTGGCCGGCTCTTCCACGAAGATGGCATCGATCGCCCCCAGCAGCGCTCCGGACGACAAAGCGTCGGTGTGGGCCTGGGACCAACCCACCACCTGATCGTCAATGGTCCCCACCCAGGTCCTAGCCCCTGATCTGTCCATCAGGGCGCCCACACTGTCAACCAGTGGCTCGACCAAGCCCTGGCGCTCGACAAACAGCTCGCCCCCTCGCCATCCCACCAGCGCCTCCTGGCTCGCTCGGTACAGTTCGGCCATTGGGACCAGGTCGTCGCCGGTAGCCGGTCTGGCGGTCACTCCGGGCCCGATTCGCTGGTCCACTGCGGTCTCAGGTACCAGTCTGTAGCTGGCCCACACGGTTGAGGATGGTCTTGCGACCCCGATGCGAAGCCTCATGGATCCGTACCGCTTCCAGCTCGGTGCTCGTCAGGCCGGGCAGGCGCTGAACCACCTGAGAAGCCGAGAGCGAGTCATACCCGGGGATGGCCAGCGAGGTGGTCAGGCGGGGGTGCAACGGCTGATCCGGCTCTCCCAGCGGCGCACCCGGCGGTGCCGTCGAGGCCGACGGGACCGACGGGGCCGGGGGTGCGGTTGACGACGCCGGAGAGGGCCCGGGTGAGGCCGGCGGCCGCTCGGGGGTCACTGACCGGGATGGCTTTCTCAGACGCTCGGTGGCCGACGAGACCAGGCGCTGCGTCTCCCGCTGACCCTGAGACACGGCAAACTTGCCGACCATGGCGGCCGTGGCCAGCTGCCGCTCTGCCCGCTCCCTGCCTCTGGTCACCAGATCGGGGAGCTCCTCGACGGCCACCACGGCCAATCCCACTGGTGCATACACAACCAGGTCACGCACCCATTGCAAGAGGGACTTGGGCCTATCGGCCATCAGGGCTCCTTTTCGAGGATAAGTCTTCGCAACCGCGAAGGTCTGATCAGACGCAGTCTCTACAAAGCATACGGTCCGGGTCGGCCAGCTGGGTGGGATGCTTGACCAGGAAGCACGACTGGCAGACGAACTCATCAGGCTGCTTGGGCAGGACCTTGGCACCCGTCTCGGGCCGCTCGTCGGTGTCCACCGCCGTATCCTCGTCCTCCTCGACTTCCTCCGGGACGACCAGGCGCTCTTTGAGGATCACGTCCAAACTGGCCTCGACGTCCTCGTCGTCGGGTTCCTCTTCCTCCTCTTCTTCCTCCTCCTCAGCGGCTGTTGCCGTGCTGGCGGTCACAGGGGCCACGACGGTTGTCGTCTGGTCGGTCTCGTCGGTGTCCTCAGCCAGGTCATCATCGTCCTCGTCGTCGGAGGGCTCATCGTCGGCGTCGTTCTCGAGGTCGGCCTCGTCGAGCCCCTCTGGTTCAGCTTCCGCTTCGATGTCCTCGTCGATCTCTTCAGCCATGCAGCGTCCCTTGGTCAGGCGTTCTGGGCCTCCCGGTCGGGCGGTCCGGCGCCGGAGCCTATACGGGAAGGCGGCCCTCTCGGGCCGCACCCGGACGTGGAGCGCCCAGTCGGCTCCGCTCCCTCAGCGAGCCTGGCGGCGGCCCTCCGCCCTCCGTTCGGCGTCCAGCCGCTCGAGGTCGTAGCTGGCGTGGTCTACGAAGCGCATGGCCCCGGCCATTGCCCGGTGACCCGCCTGCTCGGCGATGAGGCGGTGCATCTGCTGGGCCACTCGCCGGTAGGCGGGATGGCCCTGGGGCCCTGACCGCAATTCCAGGACGTGCATGGCCTCCCGGGCCGACATCTGCATGACGTAGCGAATCCGATAGGCCAGGGGCACGCAGTAGGCGGCCTGGGCCGGAAAGGGCCCCGACAGCGCCTGGTGGAGCTCGTACGAGGCGCTCATGGCCGCGGTGAAATCCACTTTCATGCCCGCCTGGACCACCGCCTCGGGCACCTCGTAGCCGAGGTTCGTGCCCAGCTGCTGCCATTCGATGGTCAGCATGCGGTGACGTTGGAGGTCTCTGAATGCCCCATAGTCGGAAACCACCTCGAAGCGGTAGGCCGTTGCCTCCAGCGCCCGCCCCGGGCGGTGACGACGATTGGTCCGCTCTCCCACATAGGCCCGCACCACTCGTTGTCTCTCCTCGGCCGACAATCTGGCCACTCGTTCCCTCACCTGGTGCTCGCTGCAGGAGGTGAACGGCCCGAGCATGGCCGCCACCACCTTGTCCTCGCCCTCGGGGTCGAAGTCGACCAGGCGCACCGAGGCCCCCCCCGAGGCCCCCCCCGAGTCCGCCGGCTCGAACCACTCGTCGGCCAGGTCCTCCATGGCCCGGCGATTGGTGGCCAGATAGGCCGACCACGCCCCGCCCCGGTCAGGACGGTCGACCCGGACCAGAAACGACGGTATGACCTTGCGCAACTCGGCCAGCATCAACTCGCCGTAGGTGCGAGCCTCAGGTAGGGGGTGGGCCCGCAGTCGCAGGATCAGCTGCTCATAGGACTGTCCGGTCCCGTAAATCCCGACATTGGACAGGGTGCCGGCCGGCAGCAGACCCCTGGTGGCGTCGAGCGCCTTGGCCCTCACCGCTCGGCGATGGGCCAGATCGGAGTCTCCGGGCGCCCTTGGGTGACGGTTGGCGAGGTGGGCCTGGATCGCCGGCAGCATGCGGGCGTAGGTGTCGAACAGGCGATCCATCGTTCCGACATAGCGAGCACCGAGCGAGGACTCCAGCAGCTCGGGATCTCGGTGATAGCGAAAATGGCCGCTTCCCAGGCGGGTGTCGTAGGTCACATACCTGGTGGACTGCTCCAGGTAGGCCATGAGGCGACCCCATTCCAGGACCTTGGTCAACACGTTGGAGGCCTGCTCGCAGGCCAGGTGCACTCCTCCCAGCTGAGCCACCGAGTCGTCCCCGTACTCCAGGAAGACCTTGGCGTACAGATCCTCGGCCCGTTCCAGGCCCACGGTGGCGTCGACGGTATGGTCGCCGCTCACGTCCAGGTCCCTCACGAACTCGTCCAGGAACAGCCTGCGCAGGCTCTTGGCCGACCGGGAGTACCGGGCGAACAACGCCCCCTTGACCACCTCGGGCAGGTTCACCAGCGCGAACACTGGCTGGTCGAGGTTGGTGAAATAGCGCCGCAGGATGTCCGCCTCGTGGGTGCTCCAGGTCTCGTGGGCGTATGGCTGGGCGTGAGGCGTCATTACCCGGTGAACACTACGGGTCGCCGGCGAACAGCGGTGGGATCCCCGGTCAGCGCTCCCCTCAGCCCTGCGCCAGCCCCAGGGGGCTGGGAGCGTCGACCACCGAGGATGCTGCCACCACACCCCTGAAGAGACCATCAGCGGCCTGACGGGCGGTCCTGGCGGTCGCCGGGTTGGGGGCCACCTCACCCAACTGGCGAAGCAGGTCGATCAGCTGCTTGACGTTGCGCACGAAGTCCCCACCCGACATGGCCTGCTCGGCGATCACCTTGGCCAGATCGCCTCCCGATACCCACGCCACCGCGGCGGCCATGAAGCCTGGGTCGAGGCCACGGGTGGGCGGGACGCCCACCTCTTTCTCGGTGGCGGTGAGGTCGAGGGACAGTGACTCCACCGACTTCCACCGCCGAAGCAGCCCCGGGCTGGGAAAGATGGGAGGTGGGGCGGGCGCCGACCCTCTGGCTTCGAAGGTGAACACCGACGCCAGGCCGGCAACACCGGCCGCGTCCTGTCCATCGAACAGCCCGCTCTCGAGGGCCCGGGCGATCAACAGGTCGGTCTCGTGGTAGATGCGGGTCAGGCGGTCGCCGGCATCGGTGAGGGCCCAGTCCGACACAAAGCCCCCGTCCTCCAGCACGGCCAGCACCTTGTCGAACTGGCGGGCCAGCGACTCCGTACGAGCCTTGATCCGCCGCTTGAGGCGGCGAACCTCGCTCACACGGCGCTCATTGCCCTGGGCCAGGGCCGCCTTGGCCTTGTCCAACTGGGCCTCGAGGTGCACCACATCGGCATCCGACTGGTACTGGGCGAAGGACAGGTTGACCAGGTGGCGAGCCTGGTCGGGCCGGTAGCGCCGGACCAGGTTGGCCGCCATGTTGTAGGTCGGACGAAAGGACGAGCACAGGGCGTAGGACCTGGTCGACGCCAATCGGGCCACCTGCTCGAAGCTGACAAAGGGCGACCACAGCACTACCGCATAGCCAACGTCGTCGATCCCTCGGCGTCCCGCTCGGCCGGTGAGCTGGGTGTACTCGCCCGGGGTGACCATGTCGTGGCCCTCCCCGGTGAACTTGGTGAGCTTCTCGATCACCACCGATCGAGCGGGCATGTTGATGCCCAGGGACAGGGTCTCGGTGGCAAAGACCACCTTGACCAGCGACTCCGTGAAGCAGGTCTCGACCGCCTCCTTGAAGGGTGGTACCAGGCCGGCGTGGTGGGCGGCCAGGCCGGCCTCCAGGCCGGTGACCCATCTCCCGTAGTCCAGGGCTCGCAGGTCGGCATCCGACAACCCTGCCACCTTGGCCTCGGCCACCTCCCGTATCTGGCGGCGTTCCTCGGCTGAGGTCAGACGAACACCGTCGTCCAGGCAGCGGCGAACCGCGTCATCGCAGGCCGCACGACTGAAGATGAAGTAGATGGCCGGCAACATGGCCTCCGCCGCCAAGCGCTCCACCACCTCGGTTCGCCGGGGAGGGTACAGCCGTCGGCGACCCAATCCCTGGGCTCGGTGCCTCGATCCTGAGTCGAGGGCCAGGGCGGCGGCATTGGGCCGGCCGTCGACGAAGGCGGGCAGGAGATGCAGGTCTGGGGCGCTGCGGTCCCCCACCATGTACAGCTGGTGGAGCTGGACCGGGCGGTGCTCCTCGATCACTGCGGTGGTGGCGCCCCGCACTGTACCCACCCACGACGTGAACTGCTCGGCGTTGGACACCGTGGCTGAAAGGCAGACCAGCGTGACCTGGCCGGGGGCATGGATGATCACCTCCTCCCATACTGCGCCCCGATACGGGTTCTGCAGGTAGTGGACCTCGTCGAGGATCACCACCCGCAGGTCGGCCAGGACCGGCGACCCGGCATAGATCATGTTGCGGAGCACCTCTGTGGTCATGACCACCACCGGTGCCTCGCCGTTGACCGAGTTGTCCCCGGTGAGCAACCCCACTTGGTGGGGGCCGAGGAGGCGAGTGAGATCGGCGTACTTTTGATTGGAGAGGGCCTTGAGGGGGGTGGTGTAGAAGGCCTTGCCTCCCTCGGCCAGGGCCCTGGCTACCGCGTACTCGGCCACCACCGTCTTTCCCGATCCGGTGGGCGCGGCCACCAGTACCGAGCGTCCCTGGTCAAGGGAGTCGAGGGCCTGCTCCTGGAATGCGTCGAGGTCGAAGTCGAGGGCAGCGGCAAAGGCCGAACGCGAGGCGGCCGGCGCCCCCGGGTGGGTCGCCGTCTCCGGGCCGGCCTGGTTGCTCACTTGTGCATCAGCTTGCCGACGATGATGGAGGCCTCGTAGAAGATGCACATGGGCACGGCCAGGGCCAGCATGGAAAACGGGTCAGAGCTGGGCGTGATCAGTGCCGCCAGGGCCACGATGATGACAATGGCCCATCGCCGCCATTGCGACAGCCGGGCGGTGGTGAGAACACCGGCCAGCTCGAGGGATATCAGCACCACCGGGAACTCGAAGGTGATCCCGAAGGCCACCATCAGCAGGGTTATCAGGCTGAGGTAGCTGTTCGGGCTGTAGATCGCCTGGATGTCCGGTCCTCCGACCTGGCTAAGGAAGCGCAGGGCGTGCGGGAAGGTGTAGTAGGCCACGGTGGCCCCCAGGGTGAACAGTGTTATGGAACCAGTGATGAAGGGAACGGCATAGCGCTTCTCGTTCGGGTTCAGGCCCGGGGTGATGAACCTCCAGATCTCCCACAGCACAACCGGTGACGCCAGGAACAGCCCACCGTAGGCGGCGATCCTGAGCCGGATGGAGAAGCCGTCGAGGGGTCCGGTGACGAAGAGCTGGCAATGGTGGGGAGAGACGTGGCAGTAGGGCCCGGTGAGGAAGTGAAGGATGTGGTTGTAGAGGCCAAAGGCCACCGAACCGGTGATCAGCACGGCCACGATGGAAACGATGAGGCGTCGGCGGAGCTCGCTCAGGTGCTCCACCAGGGTCATGGTGTCGGGAATGGGCCGTTTGGCCTTGCGCTTGGGCAGCTTGATCGCCATGGCGGTGGGTGGAGCTAGTTGAGGCTGGGGTCGTCAGGACCGATGCCAGGCCCAGCCCATGGCGCCGGGCCCGGATGCCTGGGCGCTGGTCCCGGGCCAGGCGTGGCCGTCACGCCGCGGTGGGATTGATCAGACTCGTCCGACCGGGGCGACTCGGTGGGCCCGGCCACGCTGATCGGCGCGGGGGCGTCAATGGCATCCCATCCGGCCGTTACTGTGGCCGCCCAATCGTCAGCCGTTCCGGCCCCCGGGGATACGCTCGCCGGCACCACGTGCGGGTCGGACGGGTCCGGCGTAAGGGCCCCCGGAGTGGCCTCGTCGTTCACCGGGGCGGTGCCGTTGGTGGTCTGGGCAAACTGGGCGTCCCCGGCCGGGCGGGTGGCGGGCGGATCAGTGAGGAAGGACAGTGGCGAGGCAAACGGGTTGGTGCCCTCGGCGACGCCAAAGGCGCCCCGGACCTCTGATTCGAGGCTTTCACGATAATGACGCAGATCACCCCACGCCTTGCCAACCTTGCGGGCCAGGTCGGGGAGTTTGTCAGGACCGAGCACGATGAGGGCGACGAAGAGGACTACGAGAATTTTCTCCGGGCTGATGCCAGTGCCC
This sequence comes from Acidimicrobiales bacterium, assembly GCA_003244275.1. Lineage (GTDB taxonomy): Bacteria > Actinomycetota > Acidimicrobiia > Acidimicrobiales > QHCF01 > QHCF01. The sequence continues at coordinate 740 of QHCF01000179.1, read as the reverse complement.
ATGTGCGTAGCTTACCGGTCAGAAGATGTGTAGCCGAGAGGGGGGCCAGATCCGCACGATGGTGTGCCCGACCACCAACGAGGCGGGGATGGGCCCGAAGACCCGACTGTCGGCCGAGTCGGTACGGTTGTCGCCCATCACGAAGTAGTGCCCGGAGGGGACGGTCTGAGTGGGTACCCCGCTGGTCTGGGTCCCGGTAGGCAGATACGGCTCTGCCAGTGGGCGCCCGTTGATCACGACATGGCCGTTGGCCGAGGAGATGGTCTCCCCCGGTAGGCCCACCACCCGTTTCACCAGATCCTTGATGGTCGGGTCGCCCCCGTCGTTGGCGGGCCGGGTGAACACGACGATGTCGCCGCGGTGGATGGAATGCAGGTCGTAGCTCAGCTTGTCCACCAGGATGCGGTTGCCTATCCCGAGGGTGGGCTCCATCGAAGCCGACGGGATATAGAACGCCTGTACCACCCAGGTCTTGATCCCGATGGCGGCCAGGGCGGCAATGGCCACGATGGCCACCCACTCCCCCAGAGAGCCGAGCGCTCCTCTCCGGCGCCGGCCACCCTGGTGGGACGGGCGGCCCGGGGGCGATCCGCTGGGCGCCGTGGGGTTGGGGCCACTGGCGGGGGGGCGGCTGGGGGCCGTGCCCTGGGCGGGCGCTCGATCCTGGGCGGGAGCACGATCCTGGGCGGGAGCACGATCCTGGGCGGGAGCACGATCCTGGACGGGAGCACCGTTCTGGA
>QHCF01000217.1 GCA_003244275.1 Acidimicrobiales bacterium | reverse complement strand
ACGCCGTAGACGAAGCCCCGGGATCGGGCGCAGATGGCGACCAGGCGGTCGTCTGGCGTACTCGGTGCAGCCAGCAGTACCGTCGCCACGCCCGCTTGGTCGGCCGCCCGGGCCCAATCGCCGGACTCCTCGAGGGGCAGATCCACCAGGATGGCGCCAACCACCCCAGCCTCGACCAGTTGGTGAGCGAAGCGCCGGTGCCCACTGCGAGAGACGATGTTGTAATAGGTCATGACTACCAGGGGCACGCCGACCTCCAGCTTGGCCGCCTGTCCCAGGACGCTGGCCGGAGTGGCCCCTTGTTCCAGCGCCCGACGGGACGCCTCTTGGATGACCGGCCCGTCAATCATGGGATCAGAGAATGGGATCCCGATCTCCACCGCGTCAGCTCCCTCGGCCACCACCGCTCGAACCACATCCGACCAGCCGTCGAGGCCCCCCGTCACATAGGGCACGACCAGCTTGCGACCATTGTCCCGGGCGCCCCGTAGGGCCGCCTCCAGTGACCCCAACACCAATCCACTCGAACAGTTCACGCCGACCGAACCGGATCGGCCGGGCTCAACCGAGGATCTCCATGACCTGGGCCACGTCCTTGTCGCCCCGTCCAGACAAGGTCACCAGCACGCTGGATCCGGCCGGGATCTCGGCTCCGGCCACGCGGGCCACCCAGGCCAGGGCGTGGGCTGGCTCCAGGGCCGGGATGATCCCCTCGGTCTCAGACAGCAGGCGCAGGGCCGCCAGCACCTCTACATCACCGGCCTCCACGTACTCAGCCCGGCCGATGGCAGCCAGGTGGGCATGCTCCGGCCCGACTCCGGGATAATCCAGCCCGGCCGACATGCTGTGAGCCTCGAGGACCTGGCCGTGCTCGTCCTGGAGCAGATGGGAGCGCATGCCGTGGACCACACCCGGAATTCCTCGGGCCAGCGCAGCTCCGCCGGCCGCCTCCACTCCGATCAGCTTGGCGTCAGTATCGGCAAAACCGGCGAAGGTGCCCGCCGCATTGGAGCCGCCGCCGACGCAGGCCACCACATAGTCCGGGTCAGCGCCCCCCAGCAGGGCCCGGCACTGGTCACGAGCCTCATCGCCCACCACCCGTTGGAGTTGGCGAACCATCCAGGGATAGGGATGCGGCCCCATCACCGAGCCGAGGCAGTAGTGGGTGGTCTCCACCGACGCCACCCAGTCCCGCAGGGCCTCGTTGATGGCGTCCTTCAGAGTTCGGCTGCCAGACTCCACCGTGCGCACCTCGGCACCCAACAAGCGCATCCGAAAGACATTGAGAGCCTGGCGCTGGACATCGACCGCGCCCATGTAGACCACGCACTCCATCCCGAACAGGGCGGCCGCGGTGGCGGTGGCCACCCCGTGCTGGCCGGCGCCGGTCTCGGCCAACAGGCGCCGCTTGCCCATGGCCCGGGTCAGCAGGGCCTGGCCCACCACGTTGTTGATCTTGTGGGAGCCGGTATGGGTGAGATCCTCTCGCTTGAGAAGGACCCGTACCCCGAGCCGCTCCGAGAGCCTGTGACACTCGGTAACCGGCGTCGGACGCCCGGCGTAGTCGCGCAGGATGGCGTGATACTCGGACCTGAAGGCAGAATCGGACCAGGCAGAGCGAAAGGCAACCTCCAGTTCCTGACAGGCCGGCACCAGGGACTCGGGAACGAAACGGCCCCCGAACTCACCGAATCTCCCCTCCGGGGTCGGCTCACCCATGATTGCCGTTCCACCGGACCAGGCAGACTCGCCCGGGACAGCCCCGGGCATCAGAGCTCGTCCTGCCAGTTGTAGGGCCCGACTCCCTCACCCTCGTAGCCGGGGGGGGCGGCTGCCTTGGCCGCCGCTATGAAGGTCCGCAACAGATGAGGGTCCTTGTGGCCGGGGCTGGCCTCGACGCCTGTGACCACGTCGACACCCCACGGATGCACGCTGGAGATGGCCTCGGCCACGTTGCCAGGACTGAGACCCCCGGCCAGGATCAGGCGGGGGATGCCGGTCGCCGTCTCGGCCAGGCGCCAGTCGAAGACCTGGCCGGACCCTGGCGAAGGGGCATCCAGCAGGACCATGTCGGCGCCGTAGGCGAGGGCGCGGGCCATGGCCGGGTGCCCAGCCTGGAATGCCTTGATGGTGAGGGGAACCCTCTCACTCACCCAACGAAAGTCCTCCACCGACTCACTGCCGTGAAGCTGGGCTGCCTTCAGGCCCAGTTCGTTGACCACCTGGGCCACTCGCGCCGGAACCTCATCCCGGAACACGCCAACGGTGAGAATCTCTGGTGGCAGCCGACGGGCGATGTCGCCTGCCAGGAGGGGAGTGATCTGGCGGGGGGAGGGGGCAAAGATGAACCCTACCGCATCGGCGCCCAGAGCCACGGCCAAGAGGGCATCCTCCTCGTTGGTGTTGCCGCACACCTTCACGAACACGATGACCCAACCGTCTCGGACCCCGCCGTCTTCACGCCCTGAGCACCAGCCGCCCCGCCAGCGCGTAGATTCCGGACGGCAACTGCCCGGTCAGGTGCTCGCACGAGTGCCTCTCCGACCAGCACCGCATCGAAGCCGGCATCAGCCAGACGGGCGACATCGTCGTTACTGTGAACGCCCGACTCCGCCACCTTTACCACCTGGTCGGGCAGCATCGACGCCAATTCGCACGCCCGCTGGTGGTGGACCTCGAAGGTCACCAGATCTCGCTGATTGATGCCCACCAGGGCCGGACCGGTGGCCATGGCCCTCTCCAGCTCGACCAGGTCGTGGACCTCCATCAGGACGGCCAGGCTCAGCTCGTCAGCCAATGCCGACAGCCGAGCCAACTCGGCGTCCGAGAGCGCCGCCACGATGAGCAGGACCGCGTCCGCCCCCATGATCCTGGCATCGCAGACATCGGCTTCACAGACGGTGAAGTCCTTGCGCAAGACCGGGATGCCCACCGCCGCTCTGGCCAGCACCAGGTCCTGGGATGACCCCCCGAAGAACTGGCGATCGGTCAGGACTGACAGGCACGTGGCCCCTCCCTCGGCGTACGAGGCAGCGACGGCTGCCGGGTCAAGATCGGCGTCAATGACTCCCATGGACGGCGATCGCCGCTTGACCTCGGCGATGACCCCCAACCCGGCCGCGGCCTCGAGGGCGGCAACAAACGGGCGGGGCGACGGGCTTCGCTGTGCCCGCTCCACCAGGTCACTCAGCATCTCGTCCCGTCTGCGTGCGGCCGCCCGGTGAGATGCCACGATACGCCCGACAATCCCGCCCGCATCGGGGACCTCGGAACCGTGGGACAGGGTGGCCATGGGCGCCAAGCCTACCGGCGCCGCTAGAGCTTCACGGGATGGCAGGCTGAAATGGTGACTGCCCGAGCTGGCTCACCGGGGACCATCGTGGTGGTAGAGGATGATCCCCACATCGCCGACCTGGTCGGCCTCTACCTGCGAGCCGACGGGTTCCGAGTCCTGCTGGCGTCTGACGCCGTGAGGGGACTCGAGCTGGTCGGCCAGGAACGACCTCGGCTGGTCATCCTGGACATCGGGCTGCCCGGCCCGATGGACGGCCTGGATGCCTGTCGACAGCTGCGGTCTGCCAGCGACGTTCCGGTGCTGATCCTCACCGCACGCCACGACGAGATCGACCGAGTCCTCGGCCTCGAGCTGGGCGCCGACGACTACGTGACCAAACCTTTCTCGCCTCGTGAGCTGGTGGCCCGGGTCAAGGCCATCCTTCGGCGCAGCACCGGGTCAGCCCGGGCGGCCCCCGAGATACTGGTGGTGGGCGGAGTGGAGATCGATACCGGCCGGCGTGAGGTCCGCGTCGACAGCCAGGTGGTGGCCCTGGCCACCCGCGAGTTCGACCTGTTGGCCCACCTGGCCAGCCACGCCGGCCTGGCCCTGAGCCGGCGCCAACTACTGGACGGCGTCTGGGGGCCGGGCTGGTACGGAGATGACCGCACGGTGGATGTCCACATCCGCCAGTTACGCAAGAAGCTGGGCGACAGCCTGCCCCTCGCCACCGTGTGGGGCGTGGGCTACCGGCTGGGTTGAGAAGCTCGTGCGCCGCCGCCTCACCGTCGCCATGGTCGGAGTGGTAGCCGGCGCGCTCCTGCTCGCCGGAGTCGGCACCCTGCTGATCTCCAATCGAGTGTCCCGCAACGATGCCCGGCGCGACGTGTCCACCGAGCTCCGGGCGCTCAAGGGCACCGGCGCCCACCGCCGGCCAGTAGTCTTTCGTGCTCTCTACCACCAGGCCCGCCTGGACGGCGCCATCTTTCGTCCCTTGAGCCCGGCTGGCACCATCGTCGGACATCTCCCGGCCGGACTCAGCCCATCCGACTTTGCCACCAGCCCCCTCCTCTCCGGCAGGGTCTCTTCGGGAACCAAGGGCGACCTGGCCTACGCGGCCACTCGGGTAACCCTGACCCCCATTGAGCAGGCCGCCCTGGGCTTCTCCCAGGAGAGGGTGGTTGCCGTCCTCGCCCGCCGAGTCACCGGAGTGGGAACCGGCATCGATTATGTGCTGGCAGTGGCCGGAGTCACTCTCCTGGTGGCGGGGGCGGTGGCGGAGCGCCTCAGCCGGCGGATCACCCGACCCCTCGAGGACGCGGCTGCAGCCACCCGCCGCATCGCCGCCGGAGACTTGGACACCCAGGTGCCAATGGTCCGAGGCGGGTACCCGGAGCTGACCTCCCTGGCTGGCTCCATCAATACTATGGCTGCCAGCCTGGGCCGGGCCAAGGGCCTCGAACGCCAGTTCCTGCTGTCGGTGTCCCATGACCTGCGCACCCCGTTGACGTCGATCCGGGGCTTCGCCGAGGCCATCGCCGACGGCACCGCCCCGGATCCCCGCCGAGCCGCGGTGGTCATAACCAGCGAGGCCCGCCGTCTGGAGCGCCTGGTGCGTGACCTGTTGGAGCTGGCCAAGCTGGACGCACGGCGCTTCTCCCTTGACCTGCGCCGAGTGGATGTCGGCGAAGTCGTGGCTGACACGGCGGAGGGATTTCGCCCGGCGGGGGAGCAGGCCGGGCTGGAAATTTCGGTCGAGGTGAGCGAGGCCCCGGATCTCTGGGCCAGTGCCGATCCCGACCGCCTGGCCCAGGTGCTGGCCAATCTCGTCGAGAACGCCCTCAACTTCGCCAGCCGGCGACTCCGGATCGTTGCCGAGCGGGCAGGTGACGAGGTGGTAGTGGTGGTCGAGGACGATGGGCCGGGCATAGCCTCTGAAGACCTGGGTCAGGTCTTCGACCGGCTTCACCAGTCGTCCAGGACGCCCACCCGCCAGGTCGGCTCCGGCCTGGGCCTGGCCATCGTCAGCGAGCTGGTCGACGCCATGGGAGCGACGGTACGGGCCGAGTCCCCCATCTCCCCGAGCGGCGGTGGCACCCGGATGGTGGTGGCCCTGAGCCCGTGGCCCAGCTCCGGCTCCCCCGCCGCCTGACATCTGGGTGCTCGGGATTGAGAGTCGTGACAGCCGGAGCCGGCCGGTACCTGGTTGCAATCAGCGATACTCGAGCAGCGCACAGCCACCCTCGGATGTTGGACGGCTAGGTGGCCGGCGGTCCTGGGGCTGAGGTGGTGGGCTGGCCCCCCGGGAGGGTGGTCGACGCGCTGGGCGGAGTCGTGGCGGGTGCCGCCGTGGGGGGTGGGGCCCCCAGGCAGGCCGAGACGGAGAGGGGCAGGGTGGTGACGCCGTCCGGCACCACCGCCAGGGACTGGACGCCGGGCGCCAGGCAGACCAGTTGCCAGGTGGCCTGACCGGCGCCATCGGTGGTCACTGGGTTGGCCGACGTCACCTGCCATTGGGCGGAAGCCATCAGGGTCACACTGGAGCCGGCCAGCGGCACCGCCCGCACCACCCCCGTTGTGTCCACCGATTGGCTGGTGATGTCCACCGCCAGGCCGGCCGGCTGGCCGACGAAGGGCAGGCCCAGCGACGAGGTGACGGCATAGCCGGAGTAGAGATTGACGTTGAGATCAACCTTCTGGGCCTGGCCGTCGGGAACGAAGAGGAGGTCGGGCTGGACCTGGGCCAGGTTGGGCGCCCGCCAGGCCCGGATGCGGTAGCGGCCACCCAGCACGTGGGGCAAGGTCCAGGCGCCGTTGGGCCCGGCGCTGACCTCGGTGGTGGCCTCGGCGGAGCCCACGAAGCGCTCGACCTCCACTGTCGCGCCCGGGATGGGTGCGTTGCCGCCCGACGCGTTGGCGGGCGGGTTGGGAGACCTGGCCCCAGAGCCGGTAGCCGGTGGAGCTGCCGGCCCAGGGGGTGCAGCCGCCACCGCCGGGCCGATGACGGTCCCCGACAGGGTCGCCGTTCCCGGTCCCAGGGCCACCTTGGGAGCACGTGTGGTACCCGGAACCGACCGAAGGGTGACGGCCTGGCCGACCGGGATGGTCGTCGTGGTCAAAGGGGCCAGGGTGGTGGGCGGCGGCGGAAGGGCGGTCACAGTGCCACTGACGCACCCGGATGACACCAGGCACACCATCGCTATGCCCAGCCCAGCACCCAGCCGGCGGATCCCGGCACGGCGGACCCGGCCCCGGCGCCTCCCGCAGCCCGAGTGGCCGCCAATCCCGGTGCCGAGCAGCCCGCGGCTCAACCCCCACTCACCTGGAGCGGCAGAGCTTCCACCCGGGCGGGGGCCACCACATCGCCCCATGACAGCGTGACCTCGGTCGGCGGGTCGACCTCCCGGCGCACGAAGGCCAGGGCGACAGATGCCCCCAACCCGGGCGACCAGGCCACGCTGGTGAGGGAACCCACCACCTTGCCGCCCGCCAATCGCAGCTCCGCCCCCACTGGTGGAATCAGGCCGGCGCCCACCACCACCCCCCGGAGGTGGCGAGGTACCCGGTTTCCCCTGGAATCGATGCGGGCCACCAGCTCCTGGCCGGTGAAGCAGCCCTTGGTGAAGCTCACCGTCTCTTCGACCAGATTGGTCTCGGCCGGGATGGTCCGCTCGGTCAGCTCCGAGCCCATCCGGACCACACCGGCCTCCACCCGCACTGCCTCCCATGCCTGGTCGCCACACAGGCGCACCCCGGCTGGCACCTCTGGCTCCTCGCCCAGGATGTCGAAGCCGGCCACCCCGGACCACCGGACCGGCAGCATCAACCAACCACGGGCCGCACCAGCCGAGGGGTCGACGATGGCCCCGCCCTCTTCCCGCCCACGATGGGGCTCAGCCGGCCCACCAGCAGCCGGCCCACCAGCAGTCGGCCCACCCACACCCGGCCCCCGCAGAGCCAGGCAGCGCCAGGCCAGTGGCGTCACCTCCGCCTTGACCCGCATCCGAAAGCGCACCAGGCGGGCCACCACCGCCTCTCCCCATCCACCATCGGTGTCCAGGACCACCTCGTCATCGCCGGTACGGGTGACCCGCACCAGGGCGTCGATCTTGCCCTGGGGGGACAGGACGAGGGAGTCCGCCGTCGAGCCGAGGCCCAGGCCGGCCACGTCCTGGCTGAGCTGGCCCTGCAGGTACGAGATGGTGTCCGGCCCCGAGACCCGGACCACGTCCCGGGCCAACCAGTGGGCGCCCACACCCGTCCGCAGAGCGGTGTACTCAGAAATCACCTCGGCGCCACACTCGCCCGTCACCGCTGCACCCCGCCAGCCCCAGCCAGGACGGCCCGAGCAGCAGTCATGCGCCTGGCCCCGGGTACGGCGGCCAGCAGGGCGGCAGCCTTTTGCCGGCACTCCTCGTCCTCGCTGGCCGGGTCGCTGTCGGCCACCAGGCCCGCCCCGGCCTGGACCGACGCCCGCCCATCGGGCCCCACCACCATGGTGCGGATGGCAATGGCGGTGTCCAGGTTCCCGGAAAAATCGAAATACCCCACCACCCCGGCATACGGGCCCCTGCGGGTGGGCTCCAGAGAGTCGATGATCTCCATGGCCCTGACCTTGGGTGCGCCCGAGACCGTGCCGGCCGGCAGGGTGGCCCGCAATACATCCACCGGAGTGCGCCCCGGGGCGAGGTGCCCCGAGACCTGAGAGGTCATGTGCATGACATGGCTGTAGCGCTCCAGGGTCATCAGCTCGTCCATCTTCTCGGTGCCAAAGGACACCACCCGACCCACATCGTTGCGGGCCAGGTCGACCAGCATGATGTGCTCGGCCACCTCCTTGGGATCCTCGGCCAGCTCAGCTCCCAGCCTACGGTCCTCCTCCTCGGTGTCCCCCCGGCGCCGGGTGCCGGCAATGGGGCGGGACACCACTACCTGGTCCCGCAGGGTCACCATGGGTTCGGGCGAGGAGCCCACCACCGTTACCGAGGGGTGGCGCAGGAAGTACATGTAGGGGCTGGGGTTGACCTGGCGCAGCACCCGGTACACGTCGAACGGGGCCGCCCCCAGGTCGAGGTCGAAACGCTGGGCCAGCACCACCTGGAACGCGTCCCCGGCCACGATGTGATCCTTGACCACGTCCACCGCCGCCCGGTATTCCAAGCTGGACATGTTGCGGGATACCGACGGCAGATCCTCCCCCGCGCGGGGTGGCTCGGCCAGGGGCTCCGCCCGGCCCGGCCGAGCCAGGTCCGAGGCCATCTCGTCCAGGCGGTCCATGGCCTCGGACCACGCCTGGTCGAGCTCATCGGGGCCCCAGCCAGGCTCGATCACCACGTTGTCGACCAGGTACACGCGCTGGCGCCAATGGTCGAAGGCCGCCAGCTGCCCGATCACCGACAGCACCGCGTCAGGATGGCCCTGGTCGTCGGAGGGGGCCGGGGGGAGACGCTCGACCTCACGAACCACGTCGTAGCCGAGGTACCCCACCACCCCGCCGTGAAGCGGCGGCAACTGGGCCATGACGGGTGATCGGTAGGCGGCCAGGATGGCTTCCAGGGCGCCCAGCACGCCGCGGTCGAGCGGCACCGCGCCCCGCAGACGGCCCTCCACCGACAGGTCGGCGCCCCGGGCCACGATGGTGGCCGACGGGCGGCGCCCCACGAACGAGTAGCGCCCCCAGCGCTCGCCCCCCTCCACCGACTCGAGCAGGAAACCCGGATCCTCGCCGACCACTCGAAGGAAGGCGGCCACCGGAGTGAGGGTGTCGGCCGAGAGCTCCCGCCATACCGGCACCACCGTGTGCTGGGTGGCCAGCGCCCGAAAAGCCGAGCTGGTGGCTGCCACCCCGCTACTCGCCACCGTGCTCCTTGACAGCACCGTGCTCCTCTGCAGCACCGTCACCGAAGGCTCGGTAGAAGCAGCTGAACTGCCCGGTGTGGCAGGCCCCCTCCCCCTCCTGGTCGACCACCACCAGCACGGTGTCTCCGTCGCAGTCGTAAGAGGCGCCCCGCACCCACTGGCGGTTGCCTGAGGTCTCGCCCTTGCACCAGTACTCCCGACGGCTGCGGCTCCAGAACCAGCTCCGCCCGCTGGTCAGCGTACGCCGCAGGGCGGTCTCGTCCATCCATCCCAGCATGAGAACCTCGCCGCTGGCCCGATCCTGGATGATGGCGGGCACCAACCCGTCGTCGTTGAAGGTAATTCTCGAAATATCGCTCTCTCGTACCTCGAGCCTCCTGCCCACCAACGGGGCTCGCGCCGCGGCCGGCGCCGTCGCGGGTCCTTCGGGGGTTGTCGCGGGAGAGATCACGGACGCACGGTACTGCCTGGAGCAGGCCTACTGGACCGGTGGCCGGACGATCACCCCGTGAGCCGTCAGGTACGCCTTGGCCTCGGCCACCGAGTGCTGGCCGTAGTGGAAGATCGACGCCGCCAGCACGGCGTCGGCGCCCCCCAGAGTGGCCGCCTCGACCAGATGATCGAGGGTTCCCACCCCCCCGCTGGCCACCACCGGGACGTCGCAGGCGTCGACCACCGCCCGGGTCAGCTGTAGGTCGTAGCCGGACCGGGTCCCGTCGCGGTCCATGGAGGTGAGGAGCACCTCGCCGGCGCCCAGGCGCTCGCACTGCTCGACCCAGGCCCGTACGTCCAGGCCAGTAGCGGTGCGCCCCCCGTGGGTGTAAACCTCGAAGCTCGGGGAGCCGTGGCGGGCAGCTGTGTCTCCGGGCGCCCTGCGGGCAGCTGTGTCTTCGGGCGCCCTGCGGGCGTCTATGGCCACGACCACGCATTGGGCGCCGAACTCAGCCGCCAACTCACCCACCAGGACCGGGCGGGCCACCGCCGCGGTGTTGACTCCCACCTTGTCGGCCCCGGCCCGCAGCAGGCGCCGGGCGTCGTCGACGCTGCGCACTCCGCCCCCGACAGTGAGGGGAATGAACACCTCCTCGGCCGCCCGCGTGACCACCTCGACCATGGTGGCCCGTCCGTCCGAAGAGGCGGTGATGTCCAGGAACACCACCTCGTCGGCCCCCTCCTGGTCGTACCGAGCCGCCATCTCGGCCGGATCACCGGCATCTCGCAGTCCCTCGAAGTTGACGCCCTTGACCACCCGGCCGGCGTCCACATCAAGGCAGGGAATCACCCGGACGCTGCGCACGCCGCCAGAGCCTCCGCCATGTCGATACGCCCGTCGTGGATGGCCTTGCCCACGATGGCCCCCGCCAGTCGGTGACCATCCGCCTCCAACTCGGTCAGGGCCACCAGGTCGGCCACGCATCCCACTCCCCCGGAGGCAATCACCGGCATGGCGGTGGCGGCCAGGACCGACGTCAATCCGTCGAGGTCGGGACCGCCCAGGGTCCCGTCCCTGGCGATGTCGGTGACCACCACCGCCGCCACCCCGGCTGCCTCCGCTCTGCCCAGGGCCTCGGCCAGGGGCTGCCCCGAGCCCTCCAGCCAACCCCGCACCGCCACCTGGCCGTGGCGATGGTCAAGACCGACCGCCACCCGGCCAGGATGGCGACGGGCCAGGGCGGCCACCAGCTCCGGTTGCTCCACCGCTGCGGTTCCCAACACCACCCGGGCCACCCCGGCCCCCAGGAGGACCTCGGCGGTGGCCTCGTCTCGCACTCCCCCGCCCACCTGGACTTGGACGGGGACGATGGTGGAAATGGCGGTAGCGATGGCGCGGTTGGTGGGCTCTCCTGTCCGGGCCGCGTCCAGATCGACCAGGTGCAGCCAGTGGGCGCCCGCCGCCGCCATCTCCATAGCGGTGGTCAGCGGGTCTCCATAGACCGTCTCCTGGGAGTAGTCGCCCCTGACCAGGCGCACGCTGCAACCGCCGCGGATGTCGATGGCCGGGTAGAGGTCCATTATGGGGCTTGGCAGGTCCGCACAAAATTGGCGAGCACGGCCAGGCCCACCGGCCCCGACTTCTCGGGGTGGAACTGGGTGGCCCACAGCCGGTCCCGTTCCAGGGCGGCCACCATCGGGCCACCGTAGTCGCAGGTGGCCACGATATCCCCTGATGCTCTGGTATCGGCCGACATCTCCACTGCGTAAGAGTGCACGAAGTAGACCCAGGGCTCGGGCCCCAACCCGGCCAGCAACCCCCGGCCGACCACCGGCGTGGGCTGTAGTGGGTTCCACTGCATCTGGGGCCGCTTGACTCCCGCCGGTAAGGCCCTCACCGTGCCGGGCAGGACACCCAGGCCGGGTATGCCGGGGGCCTCCTCCGACTTCTCGTAGAGCACCTGCAGGCCCACGCAGATGCCGATGAACGGCAGGCCGGCGTCGATGGCCTCGAGGGCCACCTGGTCCAGGCCCGACGCCCGCAGGGCGGCCACGCAGGGCCCGAAGGCCCCGACCCCGGGCAGAACCACCCCATCGGCTCCCATCGCGGCCGCCGGATCGGTAACCAGCACGGCATCGCCTCCCACCCGCTGAAGCGCTTTCTGGGCCGACCGGAGGTTGCCGATCCCGTAGTCGAGTACCGCTATCACAGGGCGCCCTTGGTCGACGGCACCCCTCCACCCTCGACTCGAACCGCGTCCCGCAGAGCCCGAGCCACCGCCTTGAACGACGCCTCCAGGATGTGATGGGTGTTGCGACCGCTGCGCTGGCGGACGTGGAGGGTGATGCCAGCGGCGGTGGCGAACGCCCGCCAGAACTCCTCGGCCAGTTGGGGTTCGAAGCCGGGCTGGCCCAGCGGCACGACGTCGGCCGCCAGCTCCACCTGGTAGGCGAGATAGGCGCGGCCCGACAAATCCAGGGCCACCTCGACCAGTGCCTCGTCGAGGGGCAGGGCAATGGAGGCGAAACGCCTCACCCCCGCCTTGTCCCCGAGCGCCTCGGCCAGAGCCTCCCCCAGGGTGATGCCGGTGTCCTCCACCGTGTGGTGAGCATCCACCTCCAGGTCACCGGTGGCCGACAGCTCGAGGTCGAAGCCGCCATGGCGTCCCAGCTGGGCCAGCATGTGGTCGAAGAACGGCAGGCCGGTGGCCACCTGCGAGGTACCCGTGCCGTCCAGGGCCAGGCTCACCTCGATGGCCGTCTCCCTGGTCTGGCGCCGGCGCACCGATCGCCGGGAAGCGGTGGGGGTGGTCCCCGGGGCCATGGGCGCAGTCATTCCAGCACCTCGGTCATTCCAGTACCTCGGTCATTCCAGTACCTCGGTCAGGGCGGCCAGGAAGGCGGTGTTCTCGCCTGGAGTACCCACCGTCACCCGCAGGCAGCCCTCCAGGCGGGGCCAGGAGCTGCAGTCCCGGACCAGCACCGACCGCTCCACCAGCTCGCTCCACACCTCCGAGCCCTTGCGGCGACGGGGTCGAAACAAGATGAAGTTGGCCTCCGACGGCCAGGCGTCCGCCTCCATCTGGCCCAGGGCCGAGTACAGCCTGCCCCGCTCCTCGACCAGCAGCGCGACCCTGGCCTCCATCTCCGCCTGATAGTCCAGGGCCAGGCGCCCGGCCACCTGCTTGACCGCATCGAGATGGTATGGCAGGGCCACCTGCTCGAGAGCGCTCACCACCCGCGCCGGGCCGACCAGGTAACCCAATCGGGCGCCAGCCATGGACCAGGTCTTGGAGAAGGTGCGAACGACGACCAGCCGGTCGCTGCCCGGCCGGTTGTGCCCACCCCTCACGCCGGGGACGATCAGGCAAAGCGCTGACCACCGGGAGAACTGGCCGTAGGCCTCGTCCACCACCACCAGCCCGGGTGCCAGGTCCAGCACCGCCTCGGTGACCTCGGAGGGATCGGCCCGGCCGGTGGGGTTGTTGGGTGAGCACAGGAAGGTGAGCGCCGGATCGGCCTCGGACACCACCCGAGCCACCTCGGACAGGTCGATGGCGAAGTCCTGGTCCCGCTCACCGGTGGCCACGGCCGTACCCGTGATCCTGGCGATGTGGGAGTGCAGGGCATAGGTGGGCTCGAAGACGGCGGCGGTCCGGCCGCGACCGCCATAGGCCAGGCAGAGGGCCTGCAGCACCTCGTTGGACCCGTTGGCCGCGTAGACCTGCTCGGGCATGATCCCATGGTGCGCGGCCAGGGCCCGGCGCAGGGCGATGGCCCCGCGGTCGGGGTAGCGGTGGAAAGCCACCGTGGCCAGTTCCTCGACCAAAGCGGCGCGCCACCCCCCCGGTGGCGGGTAAGGCGACTCGTTGGTGTTGAGGCGGACGTCGACACTGACCTGGGGCGAGTGGTAGCCGGCCAGGGCGACCAGGTCGTCACGGACCGGCAGAGCGTTCACGACCGCTCGGCCGCGAGGGCGCCCCTTAGGGTCACCGATGCGGCGTGGGCCGCCAGCCCCTCGGCCTCGGCGATGGCCACCACGTGAGGGGCCAGCCGGGCCAGGGCGACCTCGTCCAGGGTGACAGCGTGGACGCTGCGGATGAAGTCGTCGACACTTAGGCCGCTCGAGAAGCGGGCTGACCCTGCCGTAGGCAGGACATGGCTGGGCCCCGCCACGTAGTCGCCGATGGCCGCCGGCGCCGACGTCCCGCAGAACACCGCCCCCGCGTTGCGCACCAGGGGCAGGAGCTCCTCGGCATCGGCGCACATGAGCTGCAGGTGCTCGGGAGCAATGACATTGGCCACCGCCAGGGCCTGCTCAGGGCCGTCCACGACGGCGGCGTAACCACCGCCGTCCAGCGTGGCCTCGAGGTCGGCCCGCCGGGGCGATTCGGCTACCAGGCTCGCAACCTCGGCGGAGACGGCGTCGGCCATCTCGGGCGACCATGTGACCAGCCAGGCCAGCCCGTCGGGGCCGTGCTCGGCCTGCACGACGACGTCGATGGCGGCCAGGGCCACGGGCGTGGTCTCGTCCGCAACCACCACCACCTCGGATGGCCCCGCGTAGCCCGACGGGATGCCCACCAGGCCCGACGAGGCCACCTCGCGCTTGGCCACCGACACGTAGACGTTGCCGGGGCCGACGATGACGTCGGCGGCCCGGATGGTCTCGGTGCCGTAGGCCATGGCGCCCACTGCCTGGGCACCCCCGCAGCGATACACCTCGTCGACCCCCGCCAGAGCCGCCGCCGCCAGGGTGACTGCGGCCACGCTGCCGTCGGGATCGGGGGGGACACACAGGACCAGCTCGGCCACACCGGCCACCCGGGCGGGTACCGCGGTCATGAGAACAGTGGAGGGGTAGCGGGCCCGGCCACCCGGCACGTAGAGACCAGCCCTGGTGACCGGGCGGCGGAGCTCTCGGACCACAACGCCGTCGCGTTCGTGGCAGCTGTCGACTCGCACCTGCTCACGGTGGAAGGCGGCGATGGAGTCCCGGGCGGTCTCCAGCGCACGCCGGAGCTCGGCCGGAGTCTCGGCCAGCGCTGACTCGAGGGCGGCGGCGGGCACTCGGAGGTCGTCCACGACCACCCCGTCGAAGCGGGCCGTGTACTCCCGCACCGCGGTGTCGCCCCGCGCCTCCACTGCGCCCAGGATCTCGCGCACCGCCTCGACCGGGCCGGGGCCGGGAGCGGGGCGACGGGGCAGGCGGGCTCGAAGATCCCCGTCTGCGCCCCGTAGGTCGAGACGGGTGAGCATCGCCGCGATCCTACCTGTGCCTCCCGAGGAGGGAGATTTGGTAGACCGGTCCGGTGCAGACACCCGAAGCGCGCTGCTCCGAGCTGTCGTCGATGGCCGCCACCGTCGACGACCTGATGCGCCGGGTCTCGGGCATGGCCGAGGAGTCGGCGGGCACCGACGACGACCGGGTGGCCACCGGCACCCGAGGCTCGGTGAGCGTGTCCCAGGAGCTGTACGAGACCGAACGGTCACTGGCCGAAGCCGCCCGCCGCCTGATTACCGTCTCCGACGCCCTGCGCAGGTGACGACACGCGCCTGACGGCGCCCCGAGGGGGCGCCGTCGGCGGGCGGCTCGGGCGGCGGAACCCGTAGACCGCCTCCGGGGACCTAGGTGGCGGGAACCTGGTCCCTCGTGCCCAATGTAACGCCCTTCCCGCTCCTGTTGTTCCCGCCCTCGGCCACAGCTCCGACGACCGCCGACGGGCAGTAGTCGGCCAACACGCAGACGGCGCAGCGGGGGGCGCGGGCCAGGCATACCCGACGCCCGTGGAGGATGAGACGCAGGCTCAACGTTCCCCGCTCCCCAGGGGCGATAGCGGCGTTGAGGTCGGACTCCACCTTGGTCGGGTCCGTCTCGGTGGTGAGCCCGAGGCGCCGGGCCAGGCGGCCGACATGGGTGTCGACGGGCAGACCGGGCAAGCCGAAACCCACGCTGCGCACCACGTTGGCGGTCTTGCGACCGACCCCGGGCAGGCTGACCAGGTCGTCCATGGCCGAAGGGACCTGGCCGTCGAATCGCTCCACCAGGGCGGCCGCCATGCCCACCAGGGCACGGGCCTTGGAGCGGAAGAGCCCCAGGGTCTGGATCGCCTGTTCCACCTCGCGGGTGTCGGCGGCAGCCAGGTCGGCCGGTGTGGGCCACGACTCGAACACACTTGGCGTCACCCGGTTCACCCCCTCGTCGGTGGACTGAGCCGACAGGATGGTGGCCACCAACAGCTGGAAGGGCCCTTGGTGGGCCAGGGCACACAGCTCGGTGACCGTCCCCGGGTACACGGACGCCAAGCGGGCGACCGTCTTCCTGGCCCGGCCCCCCGGTGTGCGCGGCTTGCCTGCGTGGCCCGAACGCATTGGTAGCCCCATCGACCAAGCCTACGGTCGCCGGTACCCTGCGGTGGTGGCCCGCCTGGAAGTCAAGAGGCAGATGGGCCGGGGCGACATCGCCGCCGTCTCCGAGCTCCTCGAGGTGGCTACCAAGGTCGACGGCCACGCCCCCCTGGGAGAGCACCAGTGGCTCGACATGGTCCACGGCGGCCGCCGCGGCTTCGCCGGGCTGGTGGCCTGGGAGCCGGGACACGACCACCCCGTGGGCTACGCCCAGCTCACCCGAGAGGGCAACGGGGCGCAATGGGCCCTGGAGTTCGTCGTCGATCCGCACCACCGCGGCTCCGACGACGAGATCGGAGCGACCCTGGTGGAGGCGGCCCTGGCGGTGATGCGGGCCGAGGGCGGAGGCCATGTCCACTTGTGGGTGCCCAAGCCCCGGCCCGAGCACGACCGCATCGCCGCCGCCACCGGCCTGGCCCGGGGCCGGGAGCTACGCCAGCTGCGGCGCCCGCTTCCCGTTGGCGGCGAACGCCCTGGGTGGGCCGTACGCCCCTTCCGGCCCGGCCACGACGAGAAAGCCTGGCTCGAGGTCAACAACCGGGCCTTCCGCTGGCACCCCGAACAAGGCGGCTGGGACCTGGCCACTGTCGCCGACCGGGAGGCCCAGCCCTGGTTCGATCCCGCCGGCTTCCTCCTGCACGAGCGCGACGGCCGCCTGGCCGGCTTTTGCTGGACCAAGGTGCACGCCGGCCACGATCCGCCCCTGGGCGAGATCTACGTGATAGCCGTCGACCCCGACTTCCAGGGCCTGGGACTGGGCCGGTCGCTCGCCCTGGCCGGCCTCGACTGCCTGGCCTCCCGAGGCCTCACCACCGCGATGCTCTACGTCGACGGAGACAACGTGGCGGCCCTACGCCTCTACCAGAGCCTCGGCTTCAGCGTCGACCACGTCGACCGTGCCTACACGGCCGACGTGGAGGCCGATGCTCATCCCACCCCTATGCCAACTACCGAGCCGATGGCATAGGTGACGGCGGCCGGGATGGCCGACCACACC
>QHCF01000039.1:8332-8870 GCA_003244275.1 Acidimicrobiales bacterium | reverse complement strand
GCAGGAGAACCGGTCGTTCGATAGCTACTTCGGCACCCTTTCGGGTGTGCTGGGCTTCGACGACCCGGCCGCTGCGCATCACCCCGCAGGCGGCCGCTCGGTCCTGCACCAAGCCGACCCTGGGCATCCGGATGGTTGCCTCCTGCCCTTCCACCTCGACACGGCTATCACCAGCGCGGCGGCCGCCGTCGATCCCAGCCACGTGTGGTTCGCCCAGCACGCGGTGCACGATGAGCCGGGTAACTGGGTCAGCGCTCACCGGGCCTTCGACGGCGACCAGGTCGGGCCAATGGCCATGGGCTATCACACCCGCGCCGACCTGCCCTTCCACTACGCGTTAGCCGACGAGTTCACTGTCTGCGACCGCTACTACTGCTCGGTGTTGGGCCCGACCAATCCCAACCGGTTGTACGCCTGGACGGGGACCATCGACCCGCAGGGCAACAACGGTGGCCCGGTCACCGGCAACTCGGCCACCCCGCCCTACCGCTGGACAACCTACCCTGAGCGCCTGGAGGGGTGGGCGTCTCGTGGCGGG
>QHCF01000039.1:0-8325 GCA_003244275.1 Acidimicrobiales bacterium | reverse complement strand
GGTCTACCAGCAGAGGGACAACTACGACTGCAATCCGCTGGCCTGGTTCGCCCAGTTCCAGGCCGCCCCGACCTGTTCCTCGTTGTACCGCAACGGCCGAGAGGCACGATCGGCTGGCGCCTTCGAGCAGGACGTCAGGGACGACCGGTTGCCCGAAGTGTCGTGGGTCATCGCTCCCACCGCCGAGTGCGAGCATCCACCCAATCTGCCGGCCGCCGGCGCAGTCTTCATTGCCGGATGCCTGGAGGCGTTGGCGGCCACACCTGAGGTCTGGCGCAAGACGGCCTTCATCCTCACCTACGACGAGAACGGCGGCTTCTTCGACCATGTCTCCCCGCCCGTCCCGCCCTCCGGCACGGCGGACGAGTTCGTCGGCGCACTGCCCATCGGGCTGGGTTTCCGGGTACCGACCGTAGTCATCTCCCCGTACAGCCGTGGGGGCCGGGTATGCAGCGAGACCTTCGACCACACGTCCCTACTTCGCCTGTGCGAACGGGTCTTCGGCGTGGAGGAGCCCAACATCAGCGATTGGCGGAGGGACACCTGTGGGGACCTCACGGCGGCGCTGGACACGAGCCAGCGTTCCTGGGCCTTCTCCCCCCTGCCCGACGCGCACCATCACCTGGTCCAGCAGGTCCGCAGTCGTAACCTACCGCCGCCGGTCGTGCCGATCCGCCAATCCCATCCCGGCCAGGAACCAGGAACCCGGCGCCGCCGGCCCGCCGGCCAGGAGGTGGGTCGCGAGGCGCGGGCTGGACAACCGCTGCCGAGGGGGCCTGGAAAATCCGCTTGCACCTGACATAAGGTCATGTCATACCGTTCCCGTTGTGCAAACGAACCACTGGAGCGTCGGGGAACTGGCCGCCAAATCGGCCGGCCTGACCGTGCGAGCCCTCCAGCATTACGACCAGATCGGCATCCTCGTTCCGACAGGTCGCACCGCCGCCGACCGCCGCCGGCCACGGTGCCGGCGGACCCTGAGGTGAGTTGTCGGCGATGTCTGTCGCCAGATGGTGTGACATCCTGTCTGTTATGACCAAAGTCGACGGTGTTCGTTAGTGGTCCGTATAACTGGGCCCCAGAGAGGCGAGTTGGACCCGGCGATCCCCTCCACGGTGACCCTGGCGTCGGTCCTGCTGGTCGTCAACCTGGTGCTGAGCATCCTGGTCACTGTGCTGTCGTTGACCCATACCGACACCCTGGTCCGTCTGGCACTGGCTCGCCAGCACTCGGGCCTGTCCACCCAGTCCACCCAGCAGGGGGTAAAGGATGGGCTCTACGGGCGGGCGGTGGTCAACATCGCCATCGGCGTCTGGTACTTCTTCCTCATCACTCGTCTGCGTCATCGCCGGTGGTGGGCCTGGCGGCGAATGGTGTGGATATCGGCCGCGGGTAGTCTTGGTATTATTTACCTCCTCACTCAGCCATATCCGGCGATCTTCAGGGTGGAGCAGGTGGTCCAACTGGTGGTCCTGGCCGCGATTGGAGCCTGTACCCTTCACCCCGCGACCAGGGCATTCGTCGGTCCTCGACCTCCCAGAGGATCACGGCGACGGAGACACCGGCAACCAGTCTGATCTATCCACCCTCTGGGCCCAGCCGGGCAAGTGGAGAGGCCGGCTGCGGTCCACCAACACGATGCGGGCGGAGCAGCGACGAGACGAGGAGCGCCGGACTGATTGAAGTTCTCCTGGACGCCTACGCGCTGCTCGCCGTTCTCCGAGACGAGCCGGCGGCCGACGAGGTCCTTACGATCCTCGCTGGACCAGGTCCGGCCATCAGCAGCCTCAACGCGGCGGAGGTCTTGGACCGCCATTGTAGGGCTGGAGCCTCGGAGGAGGAAGCCGAGACGGACCTGGCTGGACTGGGGGCCGAGGTCGTCCATCCTTCGGCGGGAGTGATCCTATCGGCAGGGGTGCTCCGAGGTCGCCGTCATCACCGAACGGATCGGCCAGTCAGCCTGGCCGACTGCGTGGCCGCCGCCCATGCCCTGGCGTTGGAAGTGCCGTTGGCCACCTCAGATAGCCCGTGGGCGCAGGTGGCAACCGCCGAGTGGGGACAGGTCCACCCATTCCCGGACTGGACTGGGGCCCTGGACGCCGGCGTCCTCCCTCAGCCAGGCTGGCGGGAGAAGCCTTGGCGTCAGCCGTTTCCCCCCTCTGACGCAGCCCGTCGTTGCATCTCCTCCGGCGCTACGTCCTCGACGTGGGTCTGGATGCTCCACACGTGTCCGAAGGGATCTTCGATCTGACCCACCCGATCGCCGTAGAAGCGATTCTCGACCGGTTGCTTGACGGTTGACCCCGCGTCGGTCGCTCTGGCCACCGTGGCGTCCACGTCTTCCACGTAGATCGACAAAGCCACCGCTGTGCCGCCAATGGCTTTGGGCCCTCTGATCCCCATATCGGGGTACTCGTCGGCCAGCATCACCACTGAATTACCGATCTGCAGCTCGGCGTGCCCGACCTTGCCATCAGGGCCGTCCATGCGCATGCGCTCGGTGGCGCCGAAAATATCCTTGTAGAACTCGATGGCGTCAGCCGCCCCGTCGATGTGCAGATAGGGGCAGACCCTGGGATACCTGTCGGGGATGGGCGTCACGTTGGCCATGGTGGACCTCCTCTGGGCGGGTTACGCCCACAGTCTTACCCAGCCCGCCCGGTGTCTTGCCCTTCAGGTCTGGTTGTAAGATCTGACCAGTCTGAAGGGGGGATCGTTATGCGACGAATCATCGGTCGAGGGCCCTCGGCGCGCTGAGTCAAACCCCACCAGTAGCCTCGCGGCGTGGGCGCCGAACCGATTGCCGACCAGATCACTGTCACCCTCCCCGACGGGTCCACCCGCCAACTGGACCACGGGGCCACCGGGGCTGAACTGGCGGCCGCCATCGGTAAGCGGCTGGCCAAGGCGGCGGTCGCGGTCGTCATCGACGGCCACCAGGCAGACCTGACCTCGCCCCTCCCCGACGGGGCCTGCGTGGAGGTCGTCACCGACGACTCGCCGGCCGGGCGGGAGGTACTGCGCCACTCCAGCGCCCACGTGATGGCCCAGGCCGTGCTGGACCTGTGGCCGGGGGCCCACTTTGCCATCGGGCCGGCCATCGAGGACGGCTTCTACTACGACTTTGCCCTGCCCAACGGCCAGCACTTCACCGACGAGGACCTGCCCCGCATCGAGGAGCGCATGGGTCAGATCATCAAGGAGGCCCAGCCCTTCGTCCGCGAGGAGCACACGGTGGACGAGGGTCTCGAGCTCTTCGCCGACCAGCCGTTCAAGACCGAGATCATCTCCGGCGTTGCCACCACCGATGTAAGCGGGCAGCTGAGCGTGTATCGCAACAAGGCCAATTTCGCCGACCTGTGCCGTGGTCCTCACGTTCCGTCCACTGCCCGGCTGGGCCCCTTCAAGCTCATGCGGGTAGCCGGCGCCTACTGGCGGGGTGACGAGTCCCGCCCGCAATTGCAGCGCATCTACGGCACGGCCTGGGAGTCCGAGCGGGCCCTGGCCGATCACCTGCACCGCCTGGAAGAAGCCGAGCGGCGGGACCACCGGCGCCTGGGGGCCGAGCTCGACCTGTTCCACTTCCCGCCCGAGATCGGCGGCGGCCTGGCCGTGTTCCACCCCAAGGGGGGCCTGGTCCGCAAGCTCATGGAGGACTACTCCCGGGCTGAGCACGAGGCCGCCGGCTACGACTTCGTGGTCACTCCCCACCTGGCCAAGGCCGGCCTGTTCGAGACCTCCGGGCACCTCGAGTGGTTCGCCGATGCCATGTACCCCCCCATGGAGATGGAGGGCGCCACCTACTACCCCAAGCCCATGAACTGCCCAATGCACTGCCTCATCTACCGGGACCGCCAGCGCTCCTACAAGGAGCTGCCGGTGCGGCTGTTCGAGCTGGGCACCGTGTACCGCTTCGAGCGCTCGGGCGTGCTGCACGGCCTGATGCGGGCCAGGGGCTTCACCCAGGATGACGCCCACATCTTCTGCACGCCGGAGCAGCTGAGCGACGAGCTGGTGAGCCTGTTGGCCTTCGTGCTACGGCTCCTGCGCACCTTCGGTTTCGAGGACTTCAGCGCCGACCTCTCCACTCGTCCCGAGAAATTCGTGGGCGAAATAGCCGATTGGGAGGCGGCCGAGGCTGCCCTGGCACGAGCCTTGGACGCGGCCGGAGTGGCCTACCGGGTGGCCGAGGGGGAGGGCGCCTACTACGCCCCCAAGATCGACATCCACGTGGCCGACGCCATTGGGCGGCGCTGGCAGATGTCGACGCTGCAGGTTGACTTCCAGGAGCCGGGGCGTTTCGACCTGGCCTACACCGGCGCCGACAACACTCGCCACCGGCCGGTGATGATCCACCGGGCCCTTTTCGGGTCCATCGAGCGGTTCTTCGGGGTGCTGCTGGAGCACTACGCCGGCGCCCTGCCTGCCTGGTTGGCACCGGTGCAGGCCCGGGTGCTGCCGGTGCGCGACGACCACGCTGGGTATGCGGCCGAGGTGGGGGAGCGGCTGCGGGCCGAGGGGCTGCGGGCCGATTGGGGGGAGGCCGGCGAACCGCTGGGGGCTCGCATCCGGCGGGCCAAGCTGGAGAAGCTGCCCTACGTGCTGGTGGTGGGCGACGACGACGTGGCCGCCGCCACGGTGGGGGTCAACGCCCGAGGGGCGCCGCGCCCGGAGCGGGGAGTGGCGATTGGCGATCTGGTGGGCCGGATACAAGACGAGGTGGCCAGCCGAGGTTGACGCCTGGCGTGGTTGGGGTGGGCCAGCGGTTTGGCGGCGTCCGGCGGCAGCCCGGCTAGGCGGCCGGCCGCCCCTTGGCCCTCAGTTCAGGACGACTCCTGCATCGACCTCGACCTCGACGTCGGGCAGGGCGGAGGGGGCCAGTCGCTCGCCCGGGCCGACGATGCGGATGAGGGCCTAGCCGTGCGGCCCCGGCTGCGAGTGCATCTCGATCAGCCCGGCCGGCAGGTCCACCAGCCAGGCCTCGGGGATGCCGCCAGCGGCATAGAGGGGCAGCTTGCGACGCCGATCCTCGGCCACGATTGAATCGGCCACTTCGATGATCAGCAGCACGTCGTCCGGCCTGGCCAGCTCGGTATAGAAGTCCTCTCGCCAGGCCAGCAGGGCCAGATCGGGCTCGGGCTCGGACCGGGGAGGCAGCGCGATCGAGCTCTGGATGCTGACGATGGCCCGGCCCTGAACGGCCGGTGCCAGCAGATGATTGAGCCGGTTGACGTAACGGATATGGGCAGCCCCGATGGGGCTCATCTCCACCACATCCCCCTCGATCAGCTCCACCCGGTCGTCGGTCGGCCAGGATCCCGGCCTCGACCATCCGGTGGTAATCGTCCACGCTGAAGCGGCGGGTCCGCAGCTCCACGGCCATGCCCAAAGGCTGTCGCCTAGGGTGGGGTTTCATGGTCCAGAACCCGCCCTCGGACATGCCCCGCCTGACCCCTTACCTCTACTACGAGGACGTGGCCGCGGCCGTGGACTGGCTGGCCGGAGCCTTCGGCTTCGAGGAGCGGCTGCGCATCCCCGGGCCCGATGGCACGGTCATGCACGCCGAGATGAAGCTGGCCGACGCGGTGGTCATGATGGGCTGCCCGGGACCGGAGTATCGCAGCCCCCAGAAGGATGGACACGTTCACCAGATGCAGTATGTGTACGTGGACGACATCGATCGGCACTGCGAGCAGGCCAAGGCGGCGGGGGCCAACATCTTGTCCGAGCCCGAGGACAAGTTCTACGGAGACCGGGCGTATGTGGCCGAGGATCTTGAGGGGCACCAGTGGAATTTTGCCGAGCACACCCGAGACCCCTCACCTGAGGAGATGAAGGCGGCCATGGGCTGAGGACCGCTGGACCGAGCCTCAGTGGGTGCCCGGCTCGGGGGCGGCGTGGGTGGCCGAGTCAGCCCCGCAGGGTGCCCACCAGCAGGGTGCTGACCGCTTCGCCTGGGGATCATCGGAGCATGTCTAGTGCTCACGGAGCGGGAGGTCGCCCGGTGGTCGACTCGACCCGGGTTGGCTCAGCCGTTGACGTTGCGGCACGACGGTGTACCTGGGGTCGTTGGCTGATACCAGCCCGGCTCGGAAGATGGCGAACCGGCTGAGGGCCGACGCGGTGAGAAGGGCTGCGCCGGACGCGGCCGCGGCCGCTCGGCTACGGCCACCCATCAGCGCTGCTCCTATTGCTCCCATGGTGCCGAGCACCTCCCCGGCCCGTAGCAGCCGGCCGCTGTTGCCTTCATGGTAGGGATCGGCGACCATGCCCAAGCGGCGTTCCATAGCCCTGATGGCCCCCACCTCAGCCACTGCCGCCACGCCAGCCAGGCGTCGGGCCGGTCCGTTCTCGGCCAATGGCGCGGCCAGCATCGCCAGCCCAGCGGCGGCGGTGGCTCCCGAGCCGACGAAGATGTAGGGCATCTCCCGATAACCGTCGTGCCAGGCGGGCACGGCGGTGTCGGCGATGAGCACGGCCGTATAGGCGGCCAGGCCGGGGCCGAGGACGGCCGCCGCCATGGTGGCCACCCGGCCCAGTCGGGGAGCTCGGCCCGTCGTCCCGCTCAGTGCGGCGGCACCGGCGAGGGGCGCGTAGGCCGACAGCAGCCACGACCCCATGCTCATGGGAGAGGTCACCTTGAACACCCGGAGCATGTTCAAGAACCGCTTGGGCCGGCCGAGGTCGTGGACCAGGGCAACGAAGGCCAGGCTGACGGCTCCTGTTGCCCCGAGCTTGGAGGCCACGGCCAGTACCGGCCTCCTGGTGAGGTCGGCTCCGGCGGCCAGGACCGAAGCGGCCCCCGCCAGGCCCCCGAGGAACAGGTAGCCGGGAATGTCGGGCTCGGACCACACTGGCTGATTGATGATGGGCTTGTCGTAATAGGAGGCGAACTCGGCGTCAGGGACCATGGGTTGCTCGCCCTTGCCCTTGCCCTTGCCCTTGCGGGGCGGTCGGGATTGTCCGGGGGCGACCCCGGTCAAGGTCTTTTGCCCAGGAAGGCGGCGGCCGTGGCGGCCAGCAACGCGGCCGCCGCCAGGCCGGCGTGGCGCCACATGGCGGGCAGGTCGACAGTGGTCACCACCGGATCGGGGGGTAGGCCGTAAACCTCGGGCTCGTCGAGGAGCAAGAAGAAGGCACCGTCCCCGCCCACCCCGTCGCCAGGATCATGGCCGTACAGTCGAGCATCGCTGATGCCGGCTCTGTGCATCTGGTCCAGCCGCCGGGCGGCCCGTTCCCGCAGCTCGTCCAGGGGACCGAACTGGATGGAGTCGGTCGGGCAGGCCTTGGCACAGGCAGGCTCCATGCCCACGCCCAGGCGGTCGTAGCACAGTGTGCACTTCCAGGCCCGGCCATCTTCCTTGCGCTGGTCGATGACCCCGTACGGGCAGGCCGGGATGCAGTAGCCGCACCCGTTGCAGATGTCTTCTTGCACCACGACGGTGCCGAACTCCGTGCGAAACAACGAGCCGGTAGGGCACACGTCCAGGCAGGCGGCGTGGGTGCAGTGCTTGCAGACGTCCGATGCCATCAGCCAGCGCAGATCCCCCGGTCCCGCGTCCGTGGCCTGGTGCCCTGGCCCTGGCTCTGGCCCTGGGCGGCCGAGCGGCTGGCGCTGCTCGATGAAGGCCACGTGCCTCCAGGTGTCGGCGCCCAGTCCCCCGGTGTTGTCGTAGGACATCCCGGTGAAGTTGAGCCCGTCCTCGGGAACGTGATTCCACTCCTTGCAGGCCACCTCGCAGGCCTTGCAGCCGATACACACTGACGTGTCGGTGAAGAAACCCATGCGAGGGGGGTGGTCGGGGCCATAACCGCTGAGACCAGCCGGGTCGACGGCGCTCCCAGGCGATTGAGCCAGGTCAAGGATGGGCCCGCTCATCGAAGCGCCGTTCCTGTCTCGGCGGTGATCCCGGCCCGCCGCTGGTAATCAGCCACCAGTCGACCTCGGGCCGCCCCTCGGGGCCGGCGCCCCGGTCGGATGTCGGCAGTGAGGGCCTTCACCTCCTGGATGTGGACGTTCGGGTCGAGGGCGATCGACGCCAGCTCGTTGGCCGAGTCACCAGTGGTGTAGCCGTTGGCGCCCCAATGGTAAGGCA
Source organism: Acidimicrobiales bacterium (assembly GCA_003244275.1). Taxonomy (GTDB): domain Bacteria; phylum Actinomycetota; class Acidimicrobiia; order Acidimicrobiales; family QHCF01; genus QHCF01. The sequence continues at coordinate 229 of QHCF01000039.1, read as the reverse complement.
GGCCGATCTGGTGCAAGGTCCTGCCCTGCACCTGGAGGGGCGCCATCCGCTCGGTCACCAGGACTCTGGCTTCGATGACGCCCCGAGCAGTGATGACACTGGCCCAACCCTGGTGCTCCAGGTGGCGCTCGGCGGCCAGCTCGGGAGACACCTCGCAAAAGAACTCCGGTTGGAGCTCGGCCAGATATGGCAACCATCGGGTCATACCCCCGGCCGTGTGGTGCTCGGT
>QHCF01000171.1 GCA_003244275.1 Acidimicrobiales bacterium | reverse complement strand
CAAGTGGGGCGGCGTGTCGATGCGGTCCGTCATGGACCTGGTCAGGCCGCAGCCCGAGGCGAGGTGGGTCGTGTTCTACTCCTTCGGCGACGGCCCCGACCAAGGCGTCTACTACGACGCCCATCCGATCGAGCAGATGAGCTACCACCTGACGATGCTGGCCTACGACATGAACGGCGAGCCGCTGACCTTCGGCCACGGAGCCCCGCTGCGATTGCGCAACGAGGTTCAGCTCGGCTTCAAGCAGGTCAAGTGGATCAAGGGCGTGGAGTTCGTCGCCGATTTCTCGAAGATCGGAGGCGGCTACGGTGGCTACAACGAGGACCACGAGTTCTTCGGCTACCGGCAATCGATCTAGAGATGCAAACGCGCGCCGGCCGTTGGCGATGGGGATCGGCCGAATGATCAGGTGACTGACAGGGGCGGTGTGATCCCGACGTCGTAGACGAGTGCATCGCCGGCGAGGCGGACCCCGTCTGTGGGCGCGTGGGGGCTGAGACGACCGTCGTGCATGAGATGGACCACGTCGATGCCCCGAACGAGTGTGAGGTGGTCGGCAAGGAGGCGCCGATGGCAGCGCCACCACACCGACTCGCTGCACATCACCGCCGGCGACGCAGTCTCGGCCAGCGTGAGCAGGTCTCCGACGCCAGCCAGGAAGGCCGGCGACTCCATGTGGTCGGCGTAGGCGCGGAACGCTTCGTGGCGCAGTGCCCGGTGCTTGGAGGCCGCCACAGGTCGCCGTCTGCCGCCCAGACCTGGCAGCCAGAGGTAGTCAATGCCCGCCGCGGGCGCCCACCGGCCCATCTCCTCCCGGCCGAACTGCGGGTTGTGACGGCTGCCGGGAAACGACCGGACGTCGGCCACGCAGTCGACGTCCGCAGAGCCGAGCAGCGAAGCGAACGCTTCGGCGAGGAGCGTGCCGTGTCCGACGGTCCACACAGTCGTCATGGCGACCCGCCCACCAGGACGTCAATCTGCTCGGCGGTCAGCACCGGATTGGGGATCCCGGCGAACACGCCGCGCACCTCCCGACCCGGGCGGGGCGCACCGCAACGCTCAAGCACGTCGCGCAGCGGGGTACCCATCTCGACCTCGACGACGCCGGGCGTTCGACATCGCCGACGACCGTGCAGATCACCGTGCCCGGCGACTCAGCCGTACCCATGGAGCGAAACCATTCGGCTCCGTTGGCCAAGATGTGGGGGACGTTGGCGAGGGTCTCGGCGTTGTTGACGAGGGTCGGGTTGGAGTCGTGCTCGCCGTGATGGCCGGCTTCGAGGCCGTGGGACTCCCAGGCGAGTTGAGGCGCGGTGGCGAACAGGCCGTGCAGGTAGGGTGGCATCCAGCGGGGGAGGGGGTCGTTACCTTCGATGACCTCGAGGAGTGCCTTCTCCTCGCCGAAGAGGTACTCCTCGGGCCCGGTGACCACCCGCAAAGAAAGACCCGCGAGCAGCCCTGCGGCGGCCATCTCGTCGACCGCTCGGCTGAGGCGCGGTGCTCCCGCCCGAAACTGGCCTTCACGGCCAGGAAGCCCTCGCCGACGGCGAGCCCGGCGATCCACCAGGCCCTCGACGACCTGGTAAGGGTTGGCCCGGAGCAGGGCCCGGTCCTTGAACGTGGCCGGCTCGCCCTCCGCGGCGTTGCACACCACGTAATGGTCGCGTTCGCCGCCCCGCTGCACCGACGTCCATTTGACGCCACAGCGGAACCCGGCCCCGCCGCGGCCGCGCAAGCCCGCGAGGTTGACCTCCTGGACGATCTGATCCGGATCCAGCTCCCCGGCGCGGGTCAGCCCTACGCATCCGCCCCGGGCGAGGAAATCATCGAGGCTGGCGACCGGCGGGTCGGCGAGCAAGAAGCCCTCGGTCATGTTTGCCTCCCCGCCAGCCGTCTCTGATCCAGGTACACCACGATAGCCACGGTGCAGGGGAGGACTCCGAAGCCGAACAGGTTGGCATGTCGCCGATGGGTGCCCGTTGGGGAGGCCGCTCGCCTGCGCGAGGCCCGAGCACACGACGTCGAGCAGCTGGTTTGCATCTGACTTCGCCGCGGAGGATCGACCCGGAAATTACCCAAGCCTGGGAGGCTTCTCGACTCTGTTGAGAGGAGCTGAGCATGGCCGAGTCGAACGGTCGGAGGTCGCCGAGGAAGCTGTCGGCGGAGACGAAGTGGGAGATCTTCCTGCAGGTGACCACAGGCGAGATCTCCCAAGCCGACGCCGCCCGCAAGTGGACCGTGGACGTGTCCACGATCATCGGGATCCGCCGCACGGTGAAAGGAGCGGCGCTCGCCGCGTTGGCACGCACGCCGGGGCGGCCGGCGAAGGAACGCGACTGGCAGCTCGAGGCCGCCCGCTTCGAGATCGGCCAACTGACCGAGGCCGTCAAGGCCCAGGCGATCGAGCTGGCCATCGCCCGGGGAAAAGCCGGCTGGGGCTGATCGGTCCGCTCCCGGCGAGAGTCCCCGCCGAGGTCAAGGAGCTGGTGTTGAAGAGCGTCGAAGAAGCGGTGGCCGCCGGGTTCGTCCATGCCGGGGCATGCGCTCTGTGGGGCGTATCCGACGACCGGGTCTACCGATGGCGAGAGCGAGCCCGAGTGGTCGGCAGCCTGGTGGACCGCGCCCCGGGCGGCCACCCCGTGCACGGGATCCTGCCCACCGAGATCGAAGCGATCCTGGCGGTTGCCGAGCAGTGGGGTCCAGTGGACCGCAGCCACCGCAAGCTCGCCCACCGCGGCTCCTACGAGAGCTTGGTGTGGGTGGCACCGTCCACGTTCCGGCGTGTTCTGGCTGCTCACGGGCTTGTCCTGCCCCAGACACCACCGCGCACCGCCAGCTCGAAGAAGCCGTGGCCGGACTGGCTGGTGTGGGAACCGAACCGCATCTGGATCTGGGATGTCACCCACTTCACCCGGGCCAGGCGGGCCGTGTTCGCCATCGTCGACATGGTCAGCCGCCGTTGGATCGACACCCTCGTGTCCACCGAGGAGACCGCCACCCAGGTCGTGGTCATCTTCGAGCGGGCCCTCGAAGCCGAAGGCCTGCTCGACCTGCTCACCCCCGAACGACTCGACCTGCTCACCGATGACCCGCGCCGGCCGATCCTGCTGGCGGTGAGCGACAACGGTCCCCAGATGACCGTGCATGACACCCGCGCCTTCATGGCCCTGGTCGCCATCGCCCAACACCACGGCCGTCCCCACACTCCGACCGACCAGGCGTGGATCGAGAGCTTCTTCGGTCACATCAAGGGCGAGTGGCCTCACCTGGAGGACATCGCCGATCCCGTCGTGCTCGAAGCCGAGCTCGCCCGCGTGCGCATCGAGTACAACTCGGTCAGGCTTCACGAGTCGATCGGCTACGTCACTCCGGATGACGAGCACTACGGTCGAGGAGAAGCCATCCGCGAGGCTCGCCGGTAGGGCCTCGAGCGAGCCCGCCAACAACGGCTCGACCATAACCGCCGGACCATTACCACCCACCCCGAGGAGACCCCATGAGTTGGTTCATTTCCAACGGGATCTCCGCGGCAAAGTCAGAAGCACTGAGGTGTATCTGACTCTTCGCGACAAGTCCGACTGGTAATCAGACCGCAGTGAGCGGTGACTGGCCGGGTGTGGATGTTCATGATGACAGCTCGTCGCTGCGGACAGCACGGTGTTGATCCCGGCGGGCCTGGTCGGCGGCGGTGAGCCCGTCCCGGCGGGCTTGGCGGATGCCGTCGCCGCGCCCTTCGTGGCTCGTCGTCGGGGGTGACATATCCGGCTCTCCTGACCCTGGTGTGGGCGGGCTGACGGGCATCGCCCCTGTGATTGCTGGCTGAGAGCGCCGTTTCAGGGATCCGCGCGACGCGCATGGGGCCGCGAGCAAGGTTCACGGGCTTCCACACCTGCGAACCGGAAGGCCCTCAGCCCATGCGCGTCACCACTGCATTCAAGCGCCTCGTGCGCCTCGACGACGTCAACGTCACCTCTGTGGAGTTCCTGACCACCATGGTGGTCGTCACCGTGGC
>QHCF01000165.1 GCA_003244275.1 Acidimicrobiales bacterium | reverse complement strand
CCGGCGTAGGAGGGGTCGGTGAGCACCTCCTGGTAGCCGGCCAGCACGGTGTTGAACACCACCTCGCCGGTGGTGACCCCCCCGGGCGGAAGGTAGCCGGCTGCCTCCCCCTCGAACACGCTGCCGTCGGCCAGCACCAGCAATGAGGACGGCCTCTCGCCGTTCTGGTCAGGTTTAGCATCGCCCTGGCGGGGCCGAACCTGACCAGAACGAGGAGGCGCCGTCAACGCACGGCCTCGCCGTCGACGACCACAGGCTCACCCCGCAGCACGGTGTGGCGTACCCGGCCGGTGAACTTACGGCCCACGAAGGGGGTGTTGCGCGACCGGCTGGCCAGGCGGGCGGGGTCGACCTCCCATGTGGCGGCCGGGTCGATCACGCACAGGTTGGCCGGCCTGCTCTCCACGATCGGCCCACCGTGGGTGGACTCCAGGCCGGCGATACGGGCGGGCTGCCACGACATCAGGGCGAGCACCCGCTGCAGCGGCAGGTCGAGCTCGGTGAGGGCCAGCGCCAGCGCCGTCTCCAGGCCCAGCATGCCCGGCGGTGCCTGGTCGAAGGGGCGCTCCTTCTCCTCGGGGGGATGGGGGGCGTGGTCGGTGGCGATGGCATCGAGAGTGCCGTCGCCCAGGCCGGCCACTACTGCGTCGACATGGGCCTGGGGGCGCAGCGGTGGGTTCACCTTGAAGACGGGGTCGTAGGATGCCACCGCTGCGTCGGTGAGGCTGAAGTGGTGCGGGGCGGCCTCGGCGGTGACGGCCAGGCCCTCGGCCCGCGCCGACCGCAGGGCGGCCACCGACCCTGCGGTGGACAGATGTTGGAGATGCAGGCGCGCTCGGCCGGTGATGGCCAGCAGCGCGAGGTCGCGCCCCACCATCACCTCCTCGGCCGCCGCCGGTGCGCCGGGGATGCCGAGCCGGCTCGACCACTCGCCCTCGTGCATGTGGCCGCCAGCCGCCAGGGCGGCGTCCTCGCAGTGCTGGGCCACGGTCACCCCCAGGTCGGAGGAGTACTCGAGCGCCCGGCGCATGAGGGCGCCGTCCTGCACGCCGTCGCCGTCGTCGGTGAAAAGGCGCACCCCCAGGGCGGCCATCTCGGCCATCGGTGCGAGGGACTCCCCCCTCCGGCCCCGGGTGATCGCGCCCGCCACCCGGACCTCACACGCCGCGTCCCGCGCGAGCTCCAGCACCTCGCGCACCGCCCCCGCGCAGTCGAGCGGAGGGTCGGTGTTGGGCATGGCCACCACCGCGGTGTAGCCGCCCAGCGCCGCGGCCCGCGCCCCCGTCTCCACCGTCTCCGCCTCCTCCCTCCCTGGTTGGCGCAGGTGGGTGTGCAGGTCGACCAGCCCCGGGGCGACCACACAGCTTCGGGCATCGAGCACGAGGGCACCGGGCGGAACCGGCAGGTCGGTTCCCACTGCGGTGACATGCCCGCCCGAAACGGTCACATCGGCCACCCGTTCACCGGCGGCGTCGACCAGCCGGCCGCCCCGCACCACCAAGGTGGCTTCAGCCACGGGGACTCGCCCCCAGCAGCAGGAACAGCACGGCCATTCGCACGGCAACTCCGTTGGCCACCTGGCGGGTGATGACCGAGCACGGCAGCTCAGCCACGTCGGCGGCGATCTCGACGCCCCGGTTCATGGGGCCGGGATGCATGACGAGGGCATCGTCGGCGAGCAGGTCGGCCCGGGCCCGGGTGAGGCCGAAGCGGGCCGTGTACTCCCGCAGCGACGGCAGCAGCGCCTCGGTCTGGCGCTCGGCCTGCATGCGCAGCATGTAGACCACGCCGCAGTTGCCTAGCACGGCGTCGAGATCGGAGCTGACCCTTACGGGCCACCCGGACAGGTTCGGTGGCAGCAGGGTGGGCGGGGCAACCAGGGTCACCTCGGCGCCCAGCATGGTGAAGGCCAACACGTCGGAGCGCGCCACCCGCGAGTGCTTCACGTCGCCCACGATGGCAATGCGGAGACCGTGGAGCGAACCCATGCGGCTCCGGATGGTGTAGCAGTCGAGCAGGGCCTGGGTGGGGTGCTCGTGCCAGCCGTCGCCGGCGTTGATGACGCAGGCGTCGACCCAGGAAGCCACCTGCCAGGGCGCCCCGGCCGAGGCGTGGCGGATAACCACCGCGTCCACTCCCATGGCGCTGATGGTCTCCGCCGTATCCCGCAGACACTCTCCCTTGCTGACCGAAGAGGCCGACACCGTGAAGGTCAAGGTGTCGGCCGACAGACGCTTGGCCGCCGCTTCAAACGACAGCCGGGTGCGGGTGGAGTCCTCGTAGAACAACGACATCACGGTCTTGCCCCGCAGGGCGGGGACCCGAGGAATGCTGCGCTCGCTGACCTCGGCGAAGGAGTCCGCCAAGGCCATGACCTCTTGGATCCCCTCTTGTCCGAGGTCGGCCACCGAGAGCAGATGGCGGGGGACGGGGCGCCTCTCCCCCGAGGTCCCCGAGTACCCGGCCGTCAACGAGCCACCACGTCGCCCAGGACCACCCCCGTCTCACTCACGTCCACCAGCTCGTCACGCCGGGTTGGGAGGTTCTTGCCCACATAGTCGGGCCGGATCGGCAGCTCCCGGTGTCCTCTGTCCACCATCACCGCCAGCTGTACGGCCCGGGCCCGGCCATAGTCGGGCAGGGCATTGAGGGCGGCCCGCACCGTTCGTCCCGTAAACAGCACATCGTCGACCAGGACCACCGTCTTGGCCGTCAGGTCGCCGGCGATGTCGGTTACCGCCTCGGGCAGCACCGGGCGCAGCCCGATGTCGTCTCGATAGAAGGCCACGTCCAAGGTGGCCACCGGCACCTCCTGGTGGCCCACCTGCTCGAGCACGGTGGCCAGGCGCCTGGCCAACGGCACCCCCCCGGTCTGCAGGCCCATGAGGATCAGGTCGTCCAGCCCGTGATTGCGCTCCACCACCTCATGGGCAATTCGGGTCAGCGCCCGGGTGACGTCATCAGCCGTCATCACCTGGGCCCGGGCAACGAAAACGCCCCCTCTGGGGGGCGTCAACATTCGCTCTCGTTCGGCCACTGCGGGCTCCCCCTGTCCGTGCGTGCCTCTCCGGACACGCTTCACGGTCAGGCCCCGACCCTAGCACCGGTGGCCCCCTACTCGACCCGGGGCACCTCACGGTCGCTGACCTGCGACTCCAGGTACAGGTCGTCCACGGTGATGTTGGCCTCCGTCACCTCCAGGCCGGTCATGGCCTGGATTCGCGAGATCACGTTGGCTCTCACCGCTTCGGTGACCTCGACGATGCTCATCCCGTAGTGGGTCACGATGTCGATGTCGATGGCAACTTGGCGCTCGCCTACCTCGACAGCCACGCCCTGAGTGAGACCGCCCTCGGCTCCGCCTCCGCCGGGTACTCGAGCACGGATGGCCCCCAGGGTCCGGGCCATTCCCTTGCCCATGGCCTGCACGCCGGCGATCTCCCGGGTGGCCCTTCCGGCGATCTTGGCCACCACCGTGTCCGCAATATGGGTGATCCCACGCTCAGTGCGCAGGCTCCTCCCGGTTGGCTCCAGGTTGCTCCCCCCAACGGTAGCCGAAGGCGTTCTGGTCGGTACCATCAGCTGTTGAAGGCGTCCTTGATCTTCTGCCCAGCCTGCTTGAAGTTGCCCTTGGCCTGATCGGCCCGGCCCTCAGCTTCCAACTCCTCGTCATCGGTGGCCTTGCCTACCGCCTCTTTGGCCTTGCCCTTCAGCTCCTGCGCCTTGTTCTTCGCCTCGTCAGCTATTCCCATGTCCTTCTCCTTGACTCGGGCTCCTTGACTCGGGGCCACTTGTACCTCATGAGACCCCAACCAGTGGCAGTGCTCACGCAGGAACTGCCGTCACTCGGATAGCTTGGCTGGCACGGCACAACTGGATGACGCCACCTTGGTGGTGCGGGCACAGGAGGGCGACAGTCGAGCCTTCGAGGCACTGGTCAGGCGCCACCAGGGAGCCATGTACCGCCTGGCTCTGCGCACCCTGGGGGATGCCGGTGATGCCGAGGCGGCCACCCAAGAAGCGTTCCTGGCCGCCTGGCGGCGCCTCGGCACCTTTCGCGGCGAGGCAGCCTTCTCCTCGTGGCTGTATCGCATCGTCACCAATCGATGCCTGAACCTGGCTCGGGCTCGGCGCTCGTCAATCTCCCTGGAGGAGCTCGGTCGAGAGCTGCCCAGCTCCGAGGCCACCGGGCCAGAGCGGGGGGCCGAGGCCAACGAGCAACTGGCCGCGCTGCGCATCGCGCTAAAGGGCCTATCCACCGAGCAGCGGATCTGCTGGGTGCTGCGCGAGCAGGAGGGTCTTGGCTACGCCGAGATCGCCGAGATGGTGGGTGTCAGCTCCACCGCCGTTCGGGGAAGGATCTATCGGGCCCGTCAACAGCTGTCGGAGGTGATGAAGCCGTGGCGATGAGTGCAGACAAGCCGCCCCGCCTCGTCTGCGGTCGAGATCCCTGCGAGGTGTGGGACCATGCCGTCACCGGCCAGCTCGATGCCCACGAGCGGGCCTGTGCCTCCTGTCAGGCGGTGGTGGCCGACTACCATTCGCTTCGCGGGCCGGTCAGCGAGTACCTCAGCCGGCCGGTCGAGCCACCCCCCTCGCTGGCCGAGCGAATCATGGCTCGGGTCCGAGCTGAGCTACGGCCTCGAGAGTGGCTCATCCTGCCCTCGCCGTATGGTCCGGTCCGCCTGGAGAGGTCCGCCGCCGCCGCCGTCCTGCGTCACCTCCTCGACCAGGTGCCAGGTGTACGGACTCGTCGATGCCGGATCTCCGCCCTGGACCGGGCGGAGACGGCCAGCCTCTCGGACCAACCAGACTCAGAGTTGGCGGTCGAGGTCGCCCTCAGCATCACCGTCGTGGTCGATCTGGACATCCCCACAGCAGTGGCCGCGGTACGTCAGGTGGTGGTGGCGAGAGCTCACCAGCTCCTCGACCTCACCGTGGCCCGAGTGGACGTCGAAGTGGTCGACCTGTTCGAGCCTGAACTGGATCCACCCCCAGTCCCATGAGCGCTCCTGCTCCTGACCAGGTCCCGGCCGAGGTGCACATCGCCCAGGTGGTGGTGACCAAGGTGGCCGCCTACTACGCCAGCCGGGTGCCCGGGGTGGTTGCCCTACGCTCTGGCCTGGGCCAGACCGTGGTCAAGTTGGCCGGCCGGGTTATGGATCAGCTGCAGGACCGCCCGGCCGACGTACCCACTGACGGCGTCCGCGTGGAGCTGACCGACTCTGTGGCCAGGGTGGACATCTGTCTGGTCATCCGCCTCGGCCATCCCTGCCTGGAGTTGGCCAGGACAGTCCAAGAGGTGGTCGGCTCTCAGGTACAGGTAAATACGGGTCTGACAGCGATCATCTCCGTTGACATCGTGGACATCGACCTCTCGTCCGACGAATCCACCTCGGACCCAGGGGCCGGAGCACCCGGCCCTCCAGAGACGATTCCTGATTGACCCTTCAGTCGAGGGGCCGGCCGGCAACCTCAGTCTCCAGGGGGCGCTCCTCGGCGGCTACCGCGGCCAACACGCCGTTGACGAAGCTTCCCGACTCCTCGGTCGAGTATTGCTTGGCCAGCTCCACGGCCTCGGATATGACCACCCCGACGGGCACATCGCCCCGTTCCATCAGCTCGTAGACGGCCAGGCGCAGCAATGCTCGGTCCACGGCCGGCATCCGATCGATCTCCCAATTGATGGCGTGGCCAGCAATAGCGGCATCAATGCGCTCCCGACCGGTCCCAACCCCCCGCACCAGATCCAGAGCGAATGGGTCAGGCGCGACCGGCAGCTCGGCCAGGAGGTCGTCGACCGAGAGGCCCTTGGCCTCGGCTTCGTATAGCAGGGAGAGGGCCCGCTCCCGACCCGCCCGGCGTGAGCCCAGCGCCACCGGAGTCCCCGAGCCCAGTCTGATCAGGCTCGGCGGGTCAGGTACTCGCCCGAGCGGGTGTCGACCTTGACGTGGTCACCGGGGTTCACGAACAACGGCACCGAGATGACCAACCCGGTCTCCAAGGTTGCCGGTTTGCGGGCCCCCGAGACTCGGTCGCCTTGGAAGCCGGGCTCGGTATCGGTGACCGTAAGCTCCACCGACGCCGGCAGGTCAACCCCTACGATCTCGTCTCCGTAGAGAGCCAGGACGAGAGAGTCGCCCTCTTTGATGTAATTGGCCGCCACCCCCAGGGCCGGGCCCCCGACCTGCAGCTGGTCGTAGGAGACATTGTCCATGAAGACGTAGTGCTCGCCGTCCCGATAGAGATATTGCATCTCCCGTTTGTCCACGATGGCCTGGACCAGCTTCTCATCGGCCCGGTAGGTGCGGTCCAGGACAGCGCCGGTGCGAACGTTCTTGAGCTTGGTTCGCACGAATGCCCCGCCCTTGCCCGGCTTGACGTGCTGGAAATCGACCACCGCGAACAGGCCCTCGGGCAGGTCGAGGGTCATGCCGTTGCGTAGGTCGTTGGTGGAGACGGCCATCAGTGCGAATAGGTTTTCATACCATCAGGTCCTTGGGTGAGGTGGTCAGAGGTCGGCAGCCCTCGGCAGTGACCACCACGGTGTCCTCGATGCGCACGCCGCCGTGATCGGGAAGGTAGACACCTGGCTCGACGGTGATCACCGAGTTCGCCAGCAGCGTAGCATCAGAGGTGGGGCCCACCCGAGGGCCCTCGTGGATGTCCAGTCCCACCCCGTGGCCGGTGCCATGGACGAAGGCATCGGACCAGCCAGCCTCGGCTATGACCGTCCGGCAGGCCGAGTCCACCTCCGATGCCGCTACCCCGGCCCTGACGGACGCCAGCCCCGCCGCCTGGCTGGCTCGGACCACCTCGACCATTCGGCCCAGGGCGGCCGAAGCCGGCTCACCAATGCAAAGGGTGCGGGTCATGTCCGAGCAATATCCGTCAAACACCGCCCCGAAGTCCATCACCACCAACTCTCCTCGTTCGAGGAGCCGCCGTGAGGGACGGGCGTGGGGCTTGGCCCCGTTGGGGCCGCTGGCCACGATCGTCTCGAACGAGGAGCGGGTTGCCCCCAGGGTCCGCATCTCGAAGTCCAAGGTGTTGGCCACCTCGACCTCGGCGATCCCAGCCACCAGCTGAGGACGAACTCTGGCCAGGGCGGCGTCGGCTATGGCGGCAGCGGTTCGCATGGCACCCAGCTCCCCCTCGTCCTTCACCAGGCGCAAGCTCTCCACCAGACCGTCGGTCGCCACCAGCTCGGCCCGGACGAAGACGTCGGCCGCCAGATGGCGCTGGCGGGCCCAGCTCACGCTGCCGGCCTCCAGGCCAATCCGACGGAGGCCAATGGCTGCTTCCTCCAGGACCTTCTCCTGAACAGGGGGGAGGCCTACCTCGATCCGAGCTGTCACCCGCGCCCTGCTCAACTCCTCAGCCGACTGGCTGTCATAGCGCCCGTCAGTGACCAGTACCGCCTCATCTGCGGTCACCAGGACGATGGCCGCCGAACCGGTGAACCCGGTCAGGTAACGGATGTTGGAAAGCTGGGAGATCACCAGGCCGTCGCAGCCGGCTGCGGGGAGGAGCGCCTGCAGCCGCGGAATCCGCCCGGCAGTGTCCATGGCAACAATGTCCATGCCACCAATGTCTATGGCAACAATATCCATGCCAACGGCCCGGCCGGGCGTGAGTACAGGTCCGGTCACGGACCCACTTTGCCAGACCGGGTCAACAGACGGGCAACCGCCTCCATGGCCAGCTCGTAACCCAGGCCCCCAAATCCGGCAATGCAGCCATCAGCCACCGCCGCCAGCACCGATGTGTGCCGCCAGGGCTCCCGGGCGGCCGGGTTGGACAGGTGCAACTCCACCACGACGCCCTCGAAGGCAGCCAGGGCGTCGTGGAGAGACCATGAGCAATGGCTGAGGGCCCCAGCATTGACCACGACAGCGGCGCAGCGCCCGGTGGCCCGGTGAATGGCCTCGATGAGGTCACCCTCGTGATTCGACTGTAGATGCTCGACCGTCAAACCCAGACGCCGGCCGGTCCGCACCGCCGCCTCGACGTGATCGGCCAGGAGTGCGACGCCATAAATCCCGGGTTGGCGGGTACCCAGGCGATCGAGATTCGGGCCCGATATGATCAATACCACTGCGGTGGGGGCGCCCCGAGGGCCAGCCCCGGCGTCAGTAGCCGGGCCGACCCCACTCACGGCTCGGCTCCCATAGCTACCAATATCTGCTCCACCTGCGCCGTGGGAACCCCGGCAACGACCTCGAGGCCTGCTCTACCGTCCAGGACGAAGGTCAGGCCGGCGGTGGCCTTCTTGTCCCGGGCCATGACCTCGACCAAGTCCCCCACGCGCGCCCCCGCCGGCAGCTCGGCCGCCAGTCCATAGGCGCCCAGCACCCGAAGGTGGTCACCCACCCGGTCGGCACCGATTCGACCCAGACGCTCGGCCAGCAGGGCGGCGAAAGCCAGACCCGTCGCCACTGCTTCCCCGTGACGCAGATCCCAGGCCCGATCGGGTCTCAGCCCCACCGCCTCCAGGGCGTGGGCCAGGGTATGCCCGTAGTTGAGCAGGGCCCGACGGCCATCTTCTCGTTCGTCGGCCGCCACCACCTCGGCCTTGAGGGCAACGCAGCGAGCGATCCTCTCGTCGAGGGCCAACTCCTCCAGCCCGGGTTCCCCGAGAAATGAGTACTTGGCCATCTCTCCGAGACCGCTGGCCCACTCTCGGGCCGGGAGACTGGCCAGGACCTCGGTGTCGCAGATGACAGCCGCCGGCTGCCAGAAGGCCCCCACCAGGTTCTTGCCCTCCGGCAGGTTGACACCGGTCTTGCCACCGATGGCCGCGTCCACCTGGGCCAACAGGGTGGTGGCCACATGTACCACTGACAGCCCCCGGTGATAGCTGGCGGCGGCAAAACCGGCGACGTCAGTCACCACCCCACCCCCAACGGACACCACCACATCGGCCCGGGTGAGACCCCACTGGGCGAACCCCCGGCACAGATCCTCCACGGTGGAAAGAGTCTTGGCCGCCTCACCCGGCCCGATGACGAATCGACGGTTCTCGATGCCCGGGTCGACCTCCACCCCCACTGCTTCCTGGGTCACCACCGCGGCGCGCCGGGCACCTACCGGGAGAAGTGCACTCAGACTGTGCCTGGTACCACTACCCACCAGGACCTGGTATGTACGCTCACCCAGAACCACCGGTACCTGGATCATGAGCCCTCGCCCTTGTCGGCGCATTGGCTGAGTCGGTCGAGACCAGCCAGGATCTGCTCCGCCACCAGCGTGGGCGGGAGGTCGTCCACGTCGACCACCATCTGAGCCAGCTGCTGGTACATCGGGCGACGCTGAGCCTCCAAGTGGCCCAGCGCAGCCGGGGGGTCCCGGTCAAGCAAGGGACGCCCATGGCCAGAGCCGACCCTCGCGGCCAGGGTCTCGGTCCGGGCCCGCAGCCACACCACCGAACCGCTCCGAGCGAGCAGCCGGCGGTTCTCGGGATCAAGGACGGCTCCCCCGGCCACCGACACGACCACCGGAGTAGCGGAGGCCGCCGCTCGGGCCAAGGCGTTGGCCTCCTCCGCCCGAAAGGCCACCTCGCCGCTCTCGGCAAAGATCTCCGGAACGCTCCGACCGGTGGATTCCTCGACTTGGCCGTCGCTGTCCAGGTGCTGCCATCCGAGCCGATTGGCCAGCACCTGCCCGACGGTGGTCTTCCCGGCACCCATCATCCCCACCAGGAAGAGCCGATCAGTCATTGAACCCGGCCGACCCGGACGGCGCCGGCGCCGATGGCGCGCTCGGGTCCTCCAGCGGATGGGCAGCCGAAGGAGTATGGCCCAGGGCGCCCAGGTAGCCATCCCGGTTGCGCAGCATCTCCGCCATGGAGTCCCCGCCGAATTTTCGCAAGGCCTCCCTGGCCAGCACGAAGGCAACCATGGTCTCGGCCACCACCCCCATTGCCGGCACGGCGGTGACGTCGGTCCGCTCCTTGAACGAGACGGTCTCGGCCTTGGTCACCACGTCCACCGTGGCCAGCACCGGACGGTTGAGGGTGGCCAGCGGCTTCATGGCTGCCCTGACCACGATGAGGCCTCCCACCGAGATTCCGCCCTCTATCCCTCCTGCCCGGGTGGTCTCCCGCCGGTAGTCCCCCGCCACGGCGTCCCAGGTGATGGCGTCATGGGCCTGGGAGCCCCGGCGACCGGAGACGTCGAAACCCTCTCCCAGCTCCACTGCTTTGACCGCCTGAATGCTGATCAGGGCCTGGGCCAACATGGCGTCCAGCCGGCGATCCCAGTGCACGTGGCTGCCCAGACCCACGGGGACGCCGTACGCCACCACCTCGGCTACCCCGCCCAGGGAGTCGCCCTGCTTTGCCGCCGCTTTCACCTCGGACACCATGGCCGCCTCGGCGTCGGCATCAAAGCAACGCACCGGCGAGGCATCGACCTCGGCCAACTGGTCAGGGCCAGGCCTCGACCCCGGTGGGCTGGCAGCCGAGCCGAGCTGGACCACATGGCTGACGACGAACATTCCCAGCTGCGCCAGCAGCGCCTTGAAGCAGGCCCCAGCGGCCACCCGGGCGGCCGTCTCGCGAGCCGAGGCCCGCTCGAGCACGTCCCGAGCGTCGGCGAAGCCGTACTTTTGCATGCCGGCCAGGTCGGCATGGCCGGGCCGGGGCTGGGTGAGCACCTTGGTCGGACGACCGGGCCCGGGCGACATCTCCTGCTCCCACTTGGGCCACTCGGTGTTAGCGATCTCTATCATCACCGGCGAGCCCAGTGTGCGGCCATGGCGGATGCCCCCCAGGAGGGTGATCTCGTCGGCCTCGAAGCGCATCCGGGGCCCCCGACCGTATCCC
>QHCF01000181.1 GCA_003244275.1 Acidimicrobiales bacterium | reverse complement strand
TTCTTGACGTCGTAGTCGGCCGCTTGGATCAGCTTGAGCAGGATATTCTCGACATCCTCACCGACGTAGCCGGCCTCGGTCAGGGCAGTGGCGTCTGCGATGGCGAAGGGCACGTTCAGTAGCCGGGCCAGGGTTTGGGCCAAGAGTGTCTTGCCGCAACCGGTGGGGCCAAGAAGTAGGATGTTGGACTTGGCCAGCTCCACTTCGGCATCGTGATAAGAGCCGGCCTGAACCCGTTTGTAATGGTTGTAGACGGCAACCGCCAGGATCTTCTTGGCGTAGTCTTGGCCGATCACATAATCGTTGAGGAACTCGAAGATCTCTCGGGGCTTGGGCAGCTCGTCGAAGCGCATCTCGGAGGAGTCGGTCGACTCCTCCTCGATGATGTCGTTGCAGAGGTCTATGCACTCATCGCAGATGTAGACCCCAGGCCCGGCAATCAGCTTCTTGACCTGCTTTTGCGACTTGCCACAGAAGCTGCACTTGACCAGATCCCCCCCGTCTCCGAACTTCGCCACTGCTCCCCCTCGGTTTGTAGTTCGCCTGACCAGTGGTGCTAAGCCACCACACCAGCGACTTGCGGAACCTCATCCAGCTCGCGAGTCGTGATGACGTCGTCGATAATGCCGTATCCCTTGGCCTCCTCCGCGCTCATGATGAAGTCGCGGTCGGTGTCCTTGGCCACCTTCTCGACCGGCTGGCCGGTGTCCACCGCCAGCACCTGGTTGAGCAGGTCGCGCATCCGGAGTATCTCCTTGGCCTGCAGCTCTATGTCGGTGGCCTGTCCCGCTGCTCCTCCGTAGGGCTGGTGAATCAGGATTCGGGCATGCGGGAGGGCAAAGCGCTTTCCCTTGGTCCCGCCGGCCAGGAGCACGGCCGCCGCCGAGGCGGCCTGACCGAAGCAGAAGGTCGACTTATCGGGCTTTACGAACTTCATGGTGTCGTAGATGGCGAACAGGGCAGTGATGTCGCCGCCCGGAGAATTGATGTAAAGGTGAATCTCCTTGTCCTCGCTGTCGTTCTCGAGGAAGAGCATCTGGGCGCACACGAGGTTGGCCACCGTGTCGTCGATGGGGGTTCCGATGATGATGATGCGATCCTTGAGGAGGCGAGAGTAAAGGTCATAGGCCCGCTCACCCCGGTTGGTCGTCTCGATTACCGTCGGCACCAGGTAGTTGCTGGAGGAGCGGCTCACGCCGGGCTCTCCACCGTGGCAGCTCGGGTCTGGTCCGCATGGCCCGGCGGGACGTCACCGGTCGACACATCACCCGGCGGTCCGGCTGCCAGGTCCTCATCAAGGTGGGCCGTGCCCTCGGATACAGCGGCCTCAGCGGCCGTGCCGTCGGATACCGCGGCCTCATTGGTGCCTCCAGCGGCCGGGCCCTCGGCGGCCGGGGCCTCGGCGGGCGAGAATTCGCTGCGGTCGATAGTTTGGCCCTCCTCGTCGACGAGCTCCACGTGGTCCACCAGCCAGGCCATGGCCTTGGCTCGGCGCAGGGCCGAACGCAACTCGTACATCTCGTCGGTACCTTCGAGACGCCTTCGCAATTGGTCCTTGGGCTGACGGAGCCTCTCGGCCATCTTGGTCAGCTCCGTGTCCAGGTCCGCTTCGTCAACCTCGATGCCCTCGGCCTCGGCCAGTGACCGTAGGGCCAGGTCCACCTTCACGGACTCCTCGGCCGTCGTCCGCAGTTCGGACAGCACCGCATCTCTGTCTTGGCCCACAGCCTCCAGGTACTCATCCATGGAGGCGCCCTGAGACTCGATGTGATGAGTGAGCTCGTGAGCCCGATGCTCGAGGGCCGCCTCCACCAGGCTCTCGGGCGGATCCTCGGCCACCAGTTGGGCCAGAGCCTGAACCGCCTGCTCGCGCATACCCAGCTGGGCCTGGAACCGCTTGACTGCCTCCAGACGCTTGCGAGTGTCGGCCATCAGCTCCTCGACGGTGTTGAATTCCGAGGCCTCTGCCGCCCACTCGTCGGTCACCTCGGGAAGCACCTTCTCCTTCACTGCCTTGACCAACACCTGAAAGGTGGCCTCCTCCTCATCCTTGCCCGGCATGGAGTTGAAGCGAAAGATGTCGCCTGGCTTGGCCCCCCGGATCTGCTCGTCCAGCCCGGGCATGAGCGAGGCACTTCCCACCTCGTACAGATAGTCATTGGCAGTTAGGCCCTCGAGTACCTGATCGTGCCGGTGACCCTTCACGTCGATGGTCAGATGATCGCCGTCCCTGGCTGGACGACTGACCTCAACCAACTCTCCGGACTGCTCCCGCAGCCGGTCGATGTGGGCCGTCATGTCCTCTTCGGTTACGTTCAGGCCGGGAGCGGTGACCTGGAGACCCTGGTAGCCGGGAATGGCCACCTTGGGGCGTACCTCGACCACCGCCTCGAAGGTCAGGGGACCCGACTCCTCGCCTGCGGTGATCTCGATCTCTGGTGCCGCTATGGCATCGACCTCGTTCTCCCGCACCGCCCGGGCGTAGTAGTCGGGGAGCGTCTCACGCACCACCTCCTGGCGGACAGCGCCCGCCCCCATGCGCGCCTCAAGTAGGCGACGGGGGACCTTGCCCGGTCGAAAGCCCGGGACCCTGACCTCTTGGCCCAGTCTGCGATAGGCCAAATCCAGGGATTCGTCCAGCTCGGCCTCGTCTAGCTCGATCGAGAGCTTGACCTTGTTGTCTTCGACGGGCTGCGCAGTGGATCGCATACAGTTAGAGGAGTCTACCGGCCTGCGGCGAGGTTCTCGCCGTCCGCGAAATCGCCGGCCACCCTTTCGTCCGGCCCGGGTGGCACGCTGCTTCGACCAGCCAGCAGGTCCGGCAGCCGGCGAAAGAACGCCGATCGCGCCAGCACCTCCTGACACCCTGCCTCCTGTGCACCCTGCATCAGGGCCCGGTTGACGTGACTGGCGAACCCGACCGTTCTCACCCGGGCCAGGTCGGGCAGGGCATCAAGGGCCCCGGGACGGCTCAGATCGACGATGACCAGGTCGGCATCCTCGGACGCCGCCTCAGCCAGCGCGCTGGCCTCTGCGACCAGGCTGAGGATGGCGCCCGCCCCCCGAGCCGCAGCCTGCACCTTGGAGCGATCCATGAGGTCGGGGACCAGGGCCACCACGTGGGACATGAGGCTTCATGATAAGGCGCTTGGTCATCGACCCCGACAGTGGGCAACTGGTCAGGCTGGTCGGGGCGCAGGGTCTTGCCTCAGCAGGCGGTCGCTGTTCGCAGCGCCTGGCAGACCTCAGCCATCCGGACCGGACTGAGACGGCAGAGGCGATCGACTAGGAAGGCCTTCCGAGTCGGGTCTTGGCTTTGGGGATAGGCATCAAGTACGAGGAGCGGCGAAGGACGTCGACCACCTCGTCGTGATGGGTCCTAGATCGGGACCTGGCGACGAGCAACGCCGCTCTCACTCTGCCGCTCACACTTTACGGCCTGGCTGGTCGCCTACCATGGCGAAAGAGGAACGGGGAGTAGCGCAGCGGTAGCGCACCTGCTTTGGGAGCAGGAGGTCGGGAGTTCGAATCTCCTCTCCCCGACAGGCACCACTGCTCGCGGGTGTAGCTCAATGGCAGAGCACCAGCCTTCCAAGCTGGCAATGCGGGTTCGATTCCCGTCACCCGCTCAAGTCAAGTGAAAGCCCAGTTCAAGAGCGGTAACGGGCTGGGCGGGGGCCAGATCGCCGGCTGAAGTGCTCACAGAATGCTCACGAATTTTGAGTCACTCGATGAGACGCCTGTTGAGGGCTCGGGTGAACGCTTCGAAGGTGGCGAGATCCATGGACCTCCCGTCCTAGGAGGTCTATGTCGTCAGCGTGCTCATGAAGCCGCTGCTTCCTGTCCCACCACCTCAGCTGACCTGGCGCCAGTCGTCACGCATTCGGCCGTCCAGGCCAGAGCAGGGCAGTCCACGGCCAAGATGAGGGCGAAGCGCCTTTGCCCCTGCGGAGCAGTGTCCGTAGTCCAGGCGCTCGCCGGCCCAACCGGGCACCGAGATCTCCGAGTCGATGGCCAGGTCCAAATGGCGATTGGCGGCCACAGGGTGGCTCTCCCCGGCTGGCTCACGCGGATGGGAACGGGTTCCTCGATGACCTGGCCGTCGGTCGACGAAATACCCAGGTACCGGAGCCGTGGTCTCGACCGTATAGCCACCTTCGTGCCCGCATCGGTGATGGAACGAGCACAGGCTCAACAGGTTGGTCAATGTGGTGGGGCCCGCCCCCGGACCAGTGGAGCACGTGGTGGCCGTGGACGAAGCGGGTCTGGCCGCAGGTGGGGAACCGACAACCCCGGTCCCTGGCCTCCATGGCCCGACGCATGCCGGAGGGGAGACGGGCTTTGGTCTGAAGAAGCCGCGGTTGCGCAGCGATGGGACCCTGGTCGTGCGCAGCCTCGAACCCGGCTACCGAGCGGTGATTCGCCTCTCGGAGGCGGCATTGCTGCTGGGCAGGAACCTATGTGCACGTTATTGCTGACGACGTGCCTGGTACTGGCGACGTCCAGGAGCTGTGAGCCCTCGATTGGCCAAGCCGTCAGGAGGACGATCAGGCTAACCGTCTTGGTCGTCCCACGCCTCGTTGCGTGCAGCAACCTGATCCCGCCAGTTCGCTGCGTCCTCATGTGACGGGTACGGGCCCATACGGTCCATCTGGTCGCAGTCCTGGAGCATTTCAACCTTCTTGTGCTTGAAGCAGTAGAACCACTCGCCTCTGGCATCACCAAGGCGGCCTGCGTCGTCCATCATGCCTGCTCATGTTACGGCCGCTGTGTCGGATGGCGGCGTCGGCCTCCAGGCTTGGCTGCACCTGCCGTGAAGGGTCGCGCCCGCTGGGCGGTTGATTACATCCAGCACGAGTCGCTCCCCCGGCACAACATCCAATTCGACCGTGCCGCCCGGCGCTACGGTGCGCTTCGGGGTGTCGTCCACACCCAGATTCACGGGTATCCTCGGTTCTTCGCTTGGGCCCGACAGAAGCGTTCACAACGTCGCAGCGACCTCGTCACATCAGTCGTCGGCGTGCGACTTAGGGCTGCTCCGGTTGGAGGCCTGAATACTGGTCGGCGAGGACTGGTTGTCCGGGTTGGAGCGGCGGGCCAGCCGGCCGGGCCGACTCGGCCAGGGGTACCACGTCGGCCCGGTCCCCGCAGATGACCACGTACTCCACGTTGCGCAGGCGGGTGGCCTCGCCCACTCGCTGGCCCTGCGGGTTGTACACGCCGATCTGGGCGCCGACGTAGCGCCGGGAGTCATAAGCCAGCACCTCTACGTGGCCACGAGATGAGCACATCTCCACCAACTCGTCCAGCGTCACCCACGCCTCGTCGTTGTAGGACACCACCACCACCCTGGCGTCGACGTCGGCGATCACTCGGGCCAGGGCCGGAGCCATGGTCCGGCGGGAGTTGAAGGCGCTCTTGGTCTCGGGAAGACGGACATCGACCCGCTTGCAAGCCGTCCCAAAGTGCTCGGGGGCGTCCCAGGCCACCAGCGTCTCCCACACGTGGTAATTAGAGAAATACCGGTGCTGGTTATAGGGCGGATCGAGGTAGGCCAGGTCAAAGGGCCCGAGGGTCCCAGCCAACTCGCAGGCGTCGCCCCGCACGGCGTCCCCGTCCCCTGCCAGCAGCTCAGGGACCCGCAAGGTGAGTGGACGGTGAGCCCGCGCCGCCCAGGCCTTGAGGTAGGCCATCTGCACCCCCACCGTGCTGTCCACTCGATCGGCTGCCTCGACGAGGCTGGTCAGCAGGAGTGGATGCAGGGGCGATCCGGCGAACTCGGATTCGATGGTGTCTCGGATGGCGTCGACTCGCGCCCCGTTCTCGGGCCTCAGGTACCGCGACTGCCGGCAGAAGGTCTCGGTGAAGTAACCCTCCTGGCCGGCCAGGCCATTCAGATGGTCGACCGCCCCTGTCAGGCCGAGGTGGTCTATCTCCGTCGAGTCCGCCGCGATGTAACAGCGGGCGAAGACATCGGAGTAGCGGGCCGAGTCGACCGCCGTGACCCGGGCGCCCCGACGCTTTAGCTCCTGAGCGACTCGGGTGGTTCCGGTGAAGAGATCCAGGGCGGTCACCGCCCCCATCTCCGAGAGCAGACCCCCCAGCACCGGTACCAACCGCCGCTTGGAGCCGATGTACTT
>QHCF01000244.1 GCA_003244275.1 Acidimicrobiales bacterium | reverse complement strand
GGCTCAACCGCCGCTCCGCTGGCCGCCAAGCTCCTCAACACCCTGCCCGCTGGCTTCGGCGCCACGCCGCCTGGCTGACGGCCGGGTGCAAAGGGACAAAGGAGAGCGACGTCGGCGGTGGTAATAACGATCTACGGGGTGTGCGTGCTGAGCTTCATGACGGCTCCAGACCGTCGACCAGGGTTCGGACTCCGCTCAGCTACCTACCATCGGCAGGTGGCTGGCCGTATGGTCCATCCAGGTTCGTAGGGCCAGGGTGGCCTCCACGTCGTTGCGGTTGTAGTCCAGCAGCCAGACCCGGGCTGCCTCACGCACGGTCCGGACCTCACTGCCCACGGCCGTCTCGTGGCGCAGCATGGACAGGTCGCCGCCGGGGTCGTCCACCTCCCATGCGAAGCCGGCCAGGGGGGCGACAGCCTTGAGCCCGATGCCCGAGCCGGTGATGAGCTGGCGGCCAAAGACCCTGAGGAGGTCGACCCAGTGCTCCGAGTTGATGAAGGTCTCCACCGCGGCGCTGAGCCCAGTGGTCAACCCCAGCCGGCGGAGCTGTCCGTTCTCGGCCCCGGCGTTGTAGCAGTAGGCGCGAAAGCTGGCCCCCGAGTCGACCACCATCTCGGTCATCTGCGCCAACCAACACCAGAAGTCGACGAATAGCGCCCCTTCCACCTCTGGCGTCATGGGCTCCCAGCTGACAAAGGCCCGGTACCCGGCCTCCACCAACCCGGTGCCAGCCGGGTCGGTGATCAGCGCTCCCCACAGGTACACGCCGTCCTCCACATTCTCCATATCCAGGTCCACCTCGACGTCGCCCCGGGGGACCCGGACGGCATCGATGCCCCTGCGGCGGTAGGCGGGCGCAGGGCCGAGGACGGCCCGAGCCAGGTCGATGTGCTCGACCAGGGCGGCCATACCCGCCCCTGAATAGGCAGCGGTGGCCTGATCGAGGGCCAGGACCGCATCGGCGTCAAGAATCCCGGCCTTCTCCAGGTGCCCCAACTGCGCCCGGCGTCTGGGGGCAACCAGCTCGGCCACCGGCGCGGTCGGGTCCGCCTGGCTGGCGGCGGCCAGCACCGGGGTCAAGTCGACGCCGGCGGCCACCAGCTGGGCCGTGGTCAGATCCAGGCCGGCCAGGGCAGCCCGATTGGTCACCCCGTGGTCCCGATGGATGCGCCAGGGCCGCCAGCCCAGCCCCGGCAGCAGGCTCACGTCCCCCGAACCGGCTTCCAGCTCAGAGGTGCAGTGCTCCCACCAGGGACACTGGGGGCACTCGGCGATGCACACCGGCACCATCAGGGGCTCGATCGAGGGATCCACCAGATGGTGCTCGGCCACCGCCATGATGTCCAGGCGGAAGTCGAACTCGAAGTCGTAGATCTCCATGCTGGAGCGGGCCTTTTGCCGGCCGGAGGACGAGGGGGTCCGCCACCGCGGAGCGTCCAGGTCGTACCAGACCACCCTGCCCTCCACTCCGATGATGCCGCCCCAGCAGCCACCGTCGGCCGCCGCTGCGCAGGCTTGGAGCATGCGCTGGTAGTGGGCCAGTTGCAACACGTCGTCCCGACGGCGGCGGGCGGCCCAGGTCGCGTCCAGGGTGGCGGCCTCCAGAGAGGGGTCGTCCAGGGTCGAGCACCGGGTCGAAGGGCCGGCGGGGCCGTCCGCGGCTGCGGCCTCCAGGGCCATGTGGTGCTTGATGTCTACGGCCCGGTAGGCAGGCATTGCCGGCTGGGCGGTCCGCACCAACAGGTCCGGCTCTCCCACCCGCCGGCCGGCCTGGTCGGCAGGCAGGCGTCCGCCCAGGACGAGGGGGGCGCCCTCGGCCATGGCCTGGGCGGTGGCGTCCTCTCGGGACTGGCGCTCTAGGCGCGGGTTGATGATGACAGCGTCGGGCTGCAGGGCCACCAGGGCAGCCACCACCTCGACTTCGAAAGCCCGACCCCTGGCCATGCGTCGCTCGGCCACCGCCGATGCAGCCAGGGGCTCGGTTGGACGCAGCACGTCGAGCTGGGCCCGTACCGGACAGCGCTTGGCCACATAGCCACCCTGGAGCGCCACCCTGGATACGTCGTAGCGAGTGGGCACGGGCACGATGCTACGCAGGCGCTGTAATCAGCCGGTGCAGGTGCGTTGGGGCGCCTGTCGATCCGGTCGTTGACACACCCCGCTGATACGGTCGGGTCGTTACTCATTCTGAAGGGCGCGAGGGACCTGGCCCGTCGACCGCCCGGCAACCGGCCATCTGGCACGGTGCCACCGCCAGGATCGATGAGGAGGTTCCATGTCCGAGCCCGTTCCGAACGACGTCGACTCCCTGGCTGAGGTCAGGGCCGCGGCGGCCGGCCCCAACCCGTCCGGTCAGGTCCCCGGCAGGCACGTCATCTGCGGTACCTGTCACCTGATCCGCTGCCGGGCCGAGGGGGACCAGTGGTGCCTCTGCCCGAAGCCCGAGGACCAGGAGGCCGACGGCAAACCGCTTTCCAGGGCCTGGACCCAGGAGGTGGAGCTCTGCCGATGCTGTGCGGCGGAGGCCCTGGTTGCGAACAGCCACTGGGCCCACTGGTTCTGCGCCGATTGCCTGCCCCGGGTCCGTGCCCTCAACCAGGCGTTCAGCCGCTGTGTCATTCCGATCGGCTGGCACCCCCTGGTCAATCGGGTGGTCTTCGACCCGGGTCGCCAACCGGGCCCGGACGCCATGACGGCTTTCACCGATCAGGTCCTGGCCTACCTGGAGGAAGGCAGTGGGATGGAGGCATACGCCATCGCCCTGGTGAAGCGCACCGCCGGCCGACTCGGCTTCGCCGAGGATGCTGACATCGACCTGGACCAGTACTTGGCCGCCGCCCAGCTGGCCCTCACCCTCGGCGTCCTGGACAAAGGGGAGGCCTTCGCCCGCCTCACCCAGGGCGCGGGCGCCCCACCGACCTAGCGCGAGTCAGGAGCGCTCGCTCTGCTCCTCGGGGGGCAGGAAGGCCAGGCCCAGGTCACCCAGGCGGACCAGGGTGGAGGCCACCCAGCGGGCCAGGGCGGCGATGCGCTCCTCCAGGGTGCTCGGATCCTCGAGGGTTGACTCGTCCAGGCGGTAGGTGCCCTCGTAGGAGACCTCGGCGGCGCAGGGCGACGGCCCGCCGCCCGGCTCGCAGCTCTGCTCCAGGGTAGGGCCAGCGCGTTCCAGGGTGTCGGTGCCGATCAGGGGGCTCTCCTCGGGCAGGACGGCGATGAGGGCCTCCGGATCGGGCATGGCGGTCAGGCGCTGGATACGCAGGGCGATCTCCACCACCAGCTCGGGCAGGTCGTCGGGAGGCTCACCGATGGACCACGACCGGTAGGCGCTCTGGCTCCACGTGGGCCAGTCCAGGCTCAGGTCGGCCCGTACCCGGGGCGGCGTGCCCTCGCCCGGCAGGGAGTAGGACGTCTCCCAGGACAGGTCGCCCAGGAACACATCCACCTGGAAGCGCTCCTCAACCGCCTGGCGCTCCAGGAGGGCAGCTGAGAAGCAGCGCCGGATGGTGGCGATGACGTCGAGGAGGATGTGATCGATCATGGTTGGCCGAGGCAAGGGTACGTCCCGGCGCCTCAGCAGGTGAGGCTACCGTCTGGTGTGGCCAACCCCTGGCGCCAGCGGAGGGTCCTGGCTTACGCCCACCAGGGCGGGGCCAGGGAGGCGCCGTCGAGCACCCTGTACGCCATGCGCCAGGCGCTGGCGGCGGGGGCTACCGGCCTCGAATTGGATGTGCACGCTACTGCCGATCGCCAACTGGTGGTGTGCCATGACACCACCGTCGATGCCACCACCAACGGGGCCGGCGCCCTCTGCCAGATGACGCTCGCCCAGGTACGAGCACTGGACAACGCCTACTGGTTCGTACCTGGCGAGGAGGTCTCGCCCGGCCGACCGCCGGAGGACTACCCGCTGCGGGGCCTCGCCCCCGACGATCCCGACCTGGCCATTCCCACCCTGGCTGAGGTGTTGGAGGCATTCCCGGGAGTGGTACTCAACCTCGACATCAAGCAGACCGCTCCGGACGTGGAGCCGTACGAGGCGATCCTGGCCGACCTGCTGGCCGAGCACGGGCGGTCGAACTCAGGAGATGTCATCGTGGCCTCCTTTCACGATGCCGCCATTGCTGCCTTCTCGGCCCTGGCCCCGAGCGTGGCCACCGCCGCCAGCCCCGGCGCCACTGCCGCCTTTTGGCAGGCGGTCCATGCCCAGGCCGAGCCACCGACTCTGCTCCACGTTGCCCTGCAGGTACCGGTGACCTACCAGGGGGTGACGGTGGTGGACGAGGGGTTGATCGCCGCCGCCCATCAGGCCGATCTGGCGGTACACGCGTGGACCATTGACGACCAGCCTGAGATGGTGCGCCTGATCGAGCTGGGGGTGGACGGCATCATGAC
>QHCF01000122.1 GCA_003244275.1 Acidimicrobiales bacterium | reverse complement strand
GGCATGGACCCGTCGGCATGCCAACGTCGTGCTCACCAACCCTGACATGTTGCACAGCTCCATCTTGCCCAACCATGGCTCGTGCCGACGGGTCCATGCCCGTTCGGCGGCCGAGCTGTCACCGTCGTAGGTGGCGGCCACCAGGCCCGGCACCTCGAGAGCGGCCAGAGAACGGAGCTGGTCGTGGGCGAGGGCCTTGGTGGGGTAGACGAGCAGGGCCCCGCTCCCGTTCAAGGTGGCCTCGGCCACTGGCAGTTGAAAGCACAGGGACTTGCCCGATGCGGTGGCGGTGGCGACTGCTACCGACTGGCCGGTCCGAGCCAGGTCGAGCGCCTGAGCTTGATGGGACCACAGGCCGGTGGGGGGGAGCCGGTCGACCAGGGATGGCGGCAGCGGCCGGCAGAGGTTGGCGAAGCGGGCGGCACGGGGCGCCTGACGCGAGAGATGGACGAGCTGTCCCTGGTCCACCGCACCGATGACCTGGCTCAGGGTCAGCTTGGCCTGCATGGTGTTGCCCTGATCGGCTGGTTCTCGCAGGCGTGGGAGGGCGCCCCGGTCCATCAGCATGTCCATGCTCACTGGGGTGACCCTATAGCCGCGAAGGCAGTAGCGTGACCCAATTGGGCGCCGAGACGAGACCCGATGAGAGGAAACTGGGGATGGACCTGCAGCTCGAGGTCGCCGATCACGACGGTGCCAGCGTGTTGGTGGTGCACGGCCAGATTGACGTCCATACCGCCCCGCGCCTGCGTGAGCGACTGGTCGAGATGGTCAGCCAGGGTGCACGCCGGATCGTCGTCGACCTGAATGACGTGGATTTCCTGGATTCCACCGGGCTGGGGGTACTGGTGGGAATGCTCAAGCGGGTGCGAAGCCATGAGGGAGAGCTGACGCTGGTCTGCGGCCGGCCCCGGATCCTCAAGGTGTTCGAGATAACCGGCTTGACCAAGGTCTTCTCCATCCATCCCACCACGGACGCAGCCACCGCCTGAGCGTGCCGACAGACCAGCAACTTCCGGGAGTTGGGATTCAGCTCGAGATTCCAGCCCGCGCCGAGTACGTCGCCTTGGTGCGCCTGCTGATCTCATCGCTGGCCTCGACTCGGCGCATCCTGGCTGACTCACGGATCGACGACCTCAAGCTGGCTGTCTCCGAGGCGTGCACCAACGCGGTCGAAGCTACCCGGTCCGGCCCCGAGCGGGTGGTGGTGCGCTGGCGCGAGGAAGATGACCGCCTGTCGGTGGACATCGAGGACGAAGGACGCGGCTTCGACCCTGCCAACCTGACCGTCCATCCGCCTGTCACCGATCCCGAAAGGCTCAATTTCGAGAGGGGTCTGGGAATCCCTCTGATTCGTTCTCTGGTGGACGAGGCGGAGTTCGCTCCATCCAGCGAGGGGACCTCCGTCAAACTGGTCATGTACTGCGGGCCCATTGACGATTCAGAGGACGACTCCAAGGGCCAAGCTGATACCAACGGCCCGACCGATCAGCACCAGGAAGGGTAGGGGGCGGCCAGTCTCCTAGAGGCGCCGATGATGCCTTGCGCCCCTAGGAGCCGATAAGAAGAGCCTTGACGATGTCCTCCGAGTCCGCGGTCACCAGGGCCAGCACCTCATCGCCGACACCGAGGATCGTGTCCCCTCGAGGCACCACCACATGGGTGTCCCGTACCACCGCCACCACGCTCGAGTCCCGGGGGACTTCCAGATCGGCCAGCGAGCGTCCGGCCGCGGGCGAGCCGTCGGCCAGGGTGACCTCCACCAGACGGGCCTCCCCCCCCGAGAATTGGAGCAGGCGGACAAGGGAGCCCACCGACACCGCCTCCTCCACCAAGGCCGTCAGGAGGTGCGGAGTGGAGACCGAGACATCGACTCCCCAGCTCTGGTTGAACAGCCACTGGTTCTTGGGATGATTGACCCGGGCCACCACCCTCGGCACGGCGAACTCCTGCTTGGCCAGCAGCGAGATGACCAGGTTGTCCTCGTCGTCACCGGTGGCTGCCACCACCACGTCGGCGTCGGCCATGCCGGCGGCATGCAACGATCTGACCTCGCAGGCGTCGGCCGGGAACCAGCCGACGTCGAGCGTGGGCTGCAGGCGGCTGACCAGGTCCCGATCCTCCTCGATGATGAGCACCTCATGGCCGGCCTCGTTCAGGTCGGCAGCGATGAACATTCCGACGTTGCCGGCCCCGGCGATGACCACTTTCATGACTGCTCCGACCCTCGTCCCGGCATGGCCTGGCCGGATGGCGCGCCAGATGCTCCGTTCGGTCGTGCCGGCTGGGAGGAAGGGCCGTCCGCGGCAGGGGTGGACCGGCTCAGGGTGGCCTCCAGATCGTCGAGGGCCTCCTTGGCCACGGCCAGGTGGACGACGTCGCCTTCCTGGCCCACGTCCTCCGGTCCCGCCAGGCGGGCCGTACTGGCGCGGGTGATGCCCATCAGGCGGATCCGGCCAGCCTGGTTGAGCCCGTCGAGACGTCGCCCGGCCCACCGGTCGGGCAGCGTCCTTTCCACCAGGACCAGTTGGCCGGTGGGATCCACCCACTCGGTGACGGACACGTCCGGAAAGAGCCGGCGGATCACCTGATCGGTGGTCCACGTCACGGTGGCCACGGTGGGTATGCCCAGGCGCTGATAGATGAGGGCCCGGCGGGGGTCATAGATGCGCGCCACCACGTGGGGAATGCGGTAGGTCTCCCTGGCAATCCGAGCCGTGAGGATGTTGGAGTTATCGCCGCTGGTCACCGCGGCCAGCGCCCCGGCCCGACCCACTTCGGCCTGCTCCAGCGAGTCCCGATCGAAGCCGAAGCCCAGGACCGTCCGGCCCCCCCAGTCGTCCGGCAGACGTCGAAAGGCTCGTTCGGCCTTGTCCAGCACCACCACGCTGTGCGAGTCGCGGTCCAGGGCCACCGCCAGCTCCGAGCCCACCCGTCCACAGCCCACCACGATCACGTGCACACCCCCCATGCAACACTGTCGGCGCTCGCCGTGTCTATTGCGACACTCCTCCCGCAGGGGGCAACGGTGCTTCGCACTGTCTTTGCGGCACTGCTCCCGCAGGGGCAACTCTGCTCGACGCTGCTCTATGGTGAAGCCCTTGGCCGCCCGCCCCCTGCCCCCGCTGCCGGCCGACCTGGGCCAGGCCCTCCCCGAGTCGCTGTCGTATCGCATCAAGAACAAGCTGCTCGGTCCCCCCCTGGTCAACGAGAAGCTGAGCGGGGAGCGCCTCACCAAGAAGGTGGCCCTCGGGGTGCTCTCGTCGGACTGCATCTCCTCCTCGGCCTACGGCACCGAGGCCATGCTGACCCAGCTGGTACCGGTCGTCGGGGTGGCCGCCTTTACCCTGCTGATCCCCATCACCATCGCCATCTTGGTGATACTGGCCCTGGTCACTCTCTCTTACCGAGAGGTGGTGATGGTCTACACCAAGGCCGGCGGGTCCTACGTGGTGGCCCGGGACAACCTGGGGCCCAACGTGGCCCAGGTGGCAGCGGTGGCCCTGCTGATCGACTACACGGTGACGGTGGCCGTCCAGACGGCCGCCGGGACCGATGCGGTGGTGTCGGCCTTTCCCGCCCTGGCGTCGCTGACCTTGCCCATCAGTATCGGGGTCATCGTCTTGCTGTGCTATGGCAATCTGAGGGGGATCCGGGAGGCCGGGCGCACCTTTGCCCTCCCCACCTACTTCTTCATCGCCAGCTTGGGCCTGGTGATCGTGGTTGGCCTAATCCGGGAGGCCCTGGGCCGCCTGCACGCCCATTCGATACATCTGGCCGGGGCGGTATCGGCCGGCCATCCCGGCCGGGGCCTGCTGATGGGGGCCTCGCTGTACTTCGTGCTCAAGTCCTTCGCCAACGGTGGCTCGTCGCTCACCGGCCTGGAGGCTATCTCCAACGGCGTAGGGGCGTTCCAGCGACCCGAGGGCCGCAACGCCCGCCGGACCCTGGTCGTCATGAGCATGATTCTCGGGTTCCTGGTGCTGGGCGTCTCGCTGTTGGCCCACTGGACCCACGCCGTGCCGTTCTCCGTCGGGTCGCCCACCGTCATCTCCCAGGAGGTCAAGTACGTCCTGGGCACCGGGGTCATCGGCAACGTGTTGTTCTATGTGGTCCAGGCGGCCACCATGTTGATCCTCTACACCGGGGCCAACACCAGCTTCAACGGCTTCCCCTTCCTGGCCAGCTTCGTGGCAGGTGACGCCTTCCTGCCCCGCCAGCTGACCAAGCGGGGCCACCGCCTGGCCTTCTCCAACGGCATCATCACCCTGGCCATCATCGGGATCATTTTGCTGGTGGTAACCAGGGCCAAGGTCGACTCGCTGCTGGGGGTATACGCCATCGGGGTGTTCACCGGGTTCACCATGGCCGGTGCCGGCATGGTCAGGCACCATCTCGAGCATCGCCAGGCGCACTGGCGCCGGCGGATAGTCATAAATGGCAGTGCGGCCACCTTGTCGGCCAGCGTGGTGGTCATCCTGGCCTGGACGAAATTCTTCGAGGGGGCCTGGGTGGTGGTGGTGGCGTTCCCGCTCCTGTTGTGGGCACTCATCCGCCTGCACCACCAGTACCAGTTCGAGGCTACCGAGTTGGAGGACCAGGCCGGCCAGGCGGCCACCGAAGCGGTGCTGCGCCGTCACGTGGTGCTGGTTCTGGTGGACCGCCTCGACCTGGCCACTGCCCGGGCCATCCAGTACGCCCGGACGCTCAGCCCGGACGAGCTGCGGGCTGTGCACTTCATGATCGACGGCCGAGCGGCCAGGCACCTGGAGCAGGGCTGGGGGCGCCTCGGCCTGTCCCACCTCCCGCTGGACATCATCGACTGCCCCGACCGCCGCATCGGACGGGCTTCCCTGGAGCTGGTGGCCGAGACGGTGGAGGGCGGCCAGACCGAGGTGACCGTGATCCTGCCCTGGCGGGCCTACAGCCGGTCCTGGAGCCGGCTCCTCCATGACCGGACCGCCGAGCGCATTGCCGAGGTGGTGGGCGAGTTGCCCCACGCCAATGCCACCATCGTCCCGTTCCACCTGGAGCGGGCCATGCGGGGAGGCCGGCTGTCGCTCTCCGGGGCCAAGCGGGCTGCCGGAGACAGTGTGACCGATGGAGCCGAGTCGGGGGACCAAGTTGGGGGAGCCAGGCGCGGGGAGGGCACCGGACGCGCCCGGAGGGGGGAGCGAGCAGGCAGGAAGCGGGACGTTCTGGCCAACCAGCCGTCTCCTCAGCAGGGAGCGGTGCCGGTGGCCGAGGTCCAGGCCCGCCAGCGAGCTAGGGTAGCGGGGCGAGTGAGAGCGGTCCGAGTGCCCACTTCGACCATCTCCCCCAGCCTGGAATGCACCATTGACGACTCGACCGGGCGCCTCACGCTGGTCTTCCTGGGGCGGCGCAAGATCGCCGGCGTGGAGATCGGGACCTGCCTGGCGGCCGAGGGGACGGTACAACAGCACCGCGGTCGCCTGGCCATGATCAACCCCGACCTGGTCCTGCTGGCCCGACCCGACCAGGCCGCAGTCGAGGCGGCGGCCGACGAGGATGACGACCGGTCACCCTGACACACCAGTCCCAGAGCCCACGTCTTGACGGCGAGGGGTTACTAAACCTACATTTTGGCGCGCCATGAGCCACCTCCTCGCCGCCGAGGGCGGGTACCAGAGCTTTGTCCTCGGAGCGGTCGAGAAGGACTGGCTCTACTTTGCCCTCGCCACCGGCGTGATCGCCATCGGGGTGGCCCTGTCCCTGATGCGCGGCGTCTTGGCCGCCGACCAGGGAACCACCGCCATGAAGGAGATCGCGGCCGCCATCCAGGAGGGGGCAGTCGCCTTCCTGCGACGCCAGTTCCGGACCATCTTCATCATCGTGTTGCCCCTGGCTGCCCTGGTGTTCATCACCGCCACCAAGGTGGCCGAGCCCAACGGTGGGACCGCCCTGTCCTTCGTCCAGTCCGGGCTGTACCGGGCGGTGGCGTTCCTGGTGGGGGCGGCCTTCTCCGGCCTCACCGGCTTCATCGGCATGAGCCTTTCGGTGAGGGGCAATGTCCGTACTGCAGCCGCGGCCCGGGGTGGCTCGCTGCCGGCCGCCCTGAGAGTGGCCATCCGCACCGGCGGCATCACCGGCCTTTTTTGCGTGGGCTTGGGTTTGATCGGGGCGGCCGGCATCTTCCTGATCTTCCAGAACTCGGCCACTGAGGTCCTGGTGGGCTTCGGTTTCGGAGCCTCATTGCTGGCCCTGTTCATGCGAGTGGGCGGCGGCATCTTCACCAAGG
>QHCF01000131.1 GCA_003244275.1 Acidimicrobiales bacterium | reverse complement strand
CGGTTGCCCACCTGGTCGTGGTTCTGGGAGTAGCCGAGGAAGCGGGTGGCGGGCAGGCCGGTGGTGGGCCGGCCGTGGCGACGGTCCCGGTAGCGGGAGTGCTGGCCGGCGTAGACGTAGGCCTGGCGCAGGGCGGTGGCCACGTCGTCCAACCCCCAAAAGTCCCCGTAGTATCCCTGTCTCTCCCCGGTCATGGCCACGTGCAGGGCGTGGTGGAAGTCGTCGCTCCAGGTGGCGTCCAGGCCGTAGCCGCCGGCCTCGGTCGAGCGCACCAGGCGGGGGTCGTTGAGGTCGGACTCGGCGATCACCCACAGCGGGCGGCCCAGGTGGTCGCCCAGCTGGTGCACCCGGTCGGCCAGCTCCTCCAGCAGGTGGGTGGCCGAGGTGTCCACGATGGCGTGGATGGCGTCCAGGCGCAGCCCGTCGCAGTGGTAGTGCTCCAGCCACCAGAGGGCATTGTCGACGAAGAAGGCCCTCACCTCGTCGCTGCCGGGGCCGTCGAGGTTGACCGCCTGGCCCCATGGAGTGGAGTAGCGGTCACAGAAGTAGGGGCCGAAGCGCCCGAGGTAGTTCCCCGCCGGGCCGAGGTGGTTGTAGACGACGTCCATCACCACCGCCAGGCCCCGGGCGTGGCAGGCGTCCACCAGGCGAGCCAGACCGGCCGGCCCGCCATAGGCATGGTGGGGGGCGTAGAGGTCGACGCCGTCGTAGCCCCAGCCCCGGTCCCCGGAGAACTCGGCCACTGGCATCAGCTCGATGGCGTCGATGCCCAGGGCGACCAGGTGGTCGAGCCGATCCACCACCCCGTCGAAGTCCCCGGTCGGGCTGAAGGTGCCCACATGACACTCGTAGATGACGGCCGAGGCCAGGTGGGCGCCCCGCCAGCCGGCGTCGGTCCAGGTGGGGTCGGTCGGGATTCTCGACGGCCCGTCCACTCCCTCGGGCTGCCACCGGGAACGGGGGTCGGGGAGCCCCTCGGCGCCGTCGAGTGAGTAGCGGTAGTCGGTCCCCGGCCCCGCCTCCTCCACCTCGGCCTGCCACCAGCCGTGGCCGTCCGGGCCGGCCATGGGGATGACCTGCCAGTGCTGGCCGGAGGCGCCGGGCCGGCGCACCTGGGCCTCCACCGAGCCGGCGCTGGGCGCCCACACCCGGAAAACGGTCACTCCTGGTCCTGCCTGGCCAGCAGGGCCACCGGGAACGCACCCAGCAGCTGGTCGAGGCGCACCGAGCCGCCGGAGTGGCATTCACCCGTGAGGTGGTCGAGCCATTTTGCGAAAGGAAGCTCTACCCGGGTGTCGCCCCAACCGCCCACTCTCGCCAAGCCGATGACCAGCCGGGGCACCACCGTCACCACCGACTCGGCCCGGGTGAAGGACACCAGGTGGTCGGCCTGCTCCCCGGTGACCGGGAGGGGTCGGTAGCTGCTGCGGTCGTCGAACCACTCGGGATGCTGGTTGCGCAGCTGGAGGGCGACCCGGGTGAGGGCCATCTTGGGGAGGCCGTCGTCGGCTGGGTCGCTCAGGCGGGCAGCCAGCTGGGGGATGCCCCGGTCTGCTTGGGCGGCCAGGCCGTCCAGTTCGGCCAGCACCGCCCGGCGCCGCTCGAAGTCGACCGGGCGGCGGTTGTCCGGGTCCACCAGGTTCGACTCCCACAGCTCACAACCCTGGTAGGTGTCGGGGACGCCCGGCGCGGTGAGGCGGCACAGCGCCTGGGCCAGGGACGTCACCCGTCCGGGCTCGACCAGGGGCTCGACGAACGCCTCCAGCTCAGCCACGAACGCATCGTCGGTCAGGACCGCCCGCACGAAGTGCTCGACCGCGGCATCGTAATCAGGATCGGGATCGGTCCACGAGGTGTGCTGCTTGGCCTCCCTGGTCGCCTTGGCCATGTAGGCCACCACCCGCTCGACCTCGATGGGCCAGGCCCCCACCAGAGTCTGGTAGAGCAGGTACTCGGCGTTGCGATCCGGTTGCTGGTTGTCGGGGCGCTGGGGCCTGCGATGGGCCTGGTTGCGGGCCGCCCACCGGCGGGCTGTGTCCTCCCACTGCTCGGGCAGCTCGGAGAGCAGGGCGATGCGGGCCCGCACGTCCTCGCCTCGCTTGGTGTCATGGGAGGAGGTGGCCACCATGGTGGCCGGCCAGTGTCGCTGGGCATGGCCACACGCCCGGTGGAAGTCGTCTGGAGTGGTAGCCGGGCGGGACGGATCGCCGCCCACCTCGTTGGCACAGACCAGGCGGTTGTAGACGTAAAAGGCGGTGTCCTCCACCGCCTTGGCCATCACCGGCGGGGTGACCTGCTGGAAACGCATGCGCAACTCCCCCTCGGGATCGCCCTGTGATGCAGGCGGGTCACCGACCAGTGCGCGACCGAGGAACCAGAGCAGCTCCGCGTCGATCTCGGGCTGGCGCCGGGCGGCCTCGGCCAGGGCATGTTCGATACGAGCAGCGTCCTCGGGGCTGGCTGGCCCTGGACCGGCTCCGTCGGGGGCGGCGTCTTCGCCCACGTAGGTGCGGTATACATCGAAGCAGGCGATCACCTCCTCGATCGCCCTGGAGAGATCCAGGCGAGTGAAGTCCCGGTAGCGGCGGTGGCGCTGGCAGACCGCCATCATCAAGCTGGTGAGCCGGCGCAGGTCAGCCGCCAGAGCCTTGGCCATGGCCTGGTGACGAGCCTGGTGCACCACCTCCTCGAACGAGTCGCTCTCCCCAGTCAGCTCCGAGTAGACGTCGGTGAGAGCGCTGTCGGCAGCGGGGTCGATGAAGAGGCCACCGACCAGGGCGGCGAAGTCGTAGCCGGTGGTGCCGGCCACCGGCCAGTCGGCCACCAGGTGCTCGCCTGGTTCCAGAATTTTTTCGACCACCACCCAGGCACCCCCGCTGGCCTGTCTGAGTCGCTCCAGGTAGGTGGCCGGATCTCTCAGTCCATCGATGTGGTCGATCCGCAGCCCATCGACCACATGCTCCCGGAGCCAGGCCAGGACCAGGGCATGGGTCTGGGCGAACACCTCCTCGTCCTCCACCCGCAGCCCGACCAGGGTGGAGATGTCGAAGAAGCGCCGGTAGTCGAGGTCCTGGTCGGCCGCCCGCCAGTAGGCCAGCCGGTAGCTCTGGCGCTCGAGGAGGGCGTCGAGGCGATCGGGATAGACGTTGAGCCGACCCACTGCGTCATCCACCGCCTTGGCCACTGCCGGCACCCGGTCGCACAGCTCGTCCAGTCGCTGACGCAAGACCTCCTTGTCCCGATGGCGCTCCCTGACACTTGACCGGTCGGTCGACCAGGAGGGAGGCAGGCGACCCAGCGCAGTGGCGATGCTCTCCAGCTCGTCTCGGCTCTCGCCGCCCTCCGCCCCGGCCGCCGCGGCGGGGCCGGCGGCGGCGGTCAGGTCCTGGGCCGCCTCCCACAGCAGGGTGTCGATGGAGTTGGGAGCGATGGGAAAGGCCAGGTCGTAGTAGTGCACCACCAGGGCACCTCCGGTTCGCCAGACGGTCAGCTCCCCCGCTTCCAGGGCCCGCCCGTAGTGGTCACCGAGGACCGGCAGGAGGACGCTGTTGCGCAGCCTGGCCTCGGGGGGGTCCCAGTCCACGTCGAACCAGGCGGCGTAGGCGCTGGCCGGGCCGTTCTCCAGCACATCCCACCACCACACGTTCTCCGGGCCGGTGATGGCCATGTGGTTGGGCACCAGGTCGAGCACCTGGCCCAGCCCGGCCCGGCCCAGGGCATCGCACATGCGGGCGTGGGCCAGGGGGCCGCCGAGGTCGTGGCTGACCCGGGTGGGATCGACGACATCATAGCCGTGGGTGCTGTCCGGGGCGGCCTGCAGGCAGGGCGACAGGTAGGTGTGGCTCACCCCCAGCTCGGCCAGGTAGCCGCCCACCTCGGACACCGAGTCGAAGCCGAAGCCGGGACTGAGCTGGAGGCGGTAGGTGGAAAGTGGCGTGCCGGGCGGCGGAGGTGCGCTGCCGGGGGGCGAGGGTTCAGTCGGCACGGCGCAGCAGGATGACTGACCTCTCGGTCAACGCCATCTCCTCGCCGGCACAGTGCCACACCGCGTCAGGACCGGGCTCGGCCGTGATCACCGAGTCGGCAGTGTCGAGCACCTTGGTCCACGCCTCCCCCCAGCCGTCCTTGGGCAGGACGAAGTCGACCGGTTCGTACTGGGCATTGAACAGCAACAAGAAGCTGTCGTCCGAAACCGGCTCGCCTCGATCGTCAACCGTCGGAATGGCCTCTCCATTGAGGAACACGCCAATCGAGCGGGCCAGCCCACCGTGCCAGTCCTCATTGGCCATCTCCACCCCGTCGGGCGTGAGCCAACCGATGTCGCCCACACCGGACCCACGCAGCGGTCGCCCGTGGAAGAAGCGCCGCCTGCGGAAAACCGGGTGGCCCCGGCGCAGCGCCAACAAGCCGGTGGTGTAGGCCAACAGATCTACGTCCACGTCCTGCCAGTCCAGCCAGGACACCTCGTTGTCCTGGCAGTAGGCATTGTTG
>QHCF01000082.1 GCA_003244275.1 Acidimicrobiales bacterium | reverse complement strand
TTCCCTGGCCATGTGGCCTGACGGCAGCTGGCCGCCAGAGGTGCCCTCCAGGGACACCCCCGGCGAGCCCACCACCAAGATCGAGCCCACCGCCCGAGCCCGCCCCACGACGGCCGGTCCATCCCACGCCGGAGAGCCGGGGCCAACTGACAAGCAGTGACGCAGTAGTGGATTGCCGGCCAGGTCGGCACTCAGGCTGGAGGACCAGGCACCGGGTTGCTCACCGTCGCGGCCCATCACCACCTCGTCACGCCAGACAGCGGTGGCACTCGCGGCCAGGTCGAGGCGGCTGAGGGTCACGTGCCAGCAGCCGGCCGCCGCCACTCCCGGCTCGGGCAACCACCGCAGACTGGCCCCTGGACCCAACCTGGCAGAGACGGTGAACCGGGAGTGGCACTGCTCGAATATGGCGTCGACGTGCCGAAGCTCGGATGACCCCTGCCTCGAGGCCCGCTGGTCGGGCGAGCCCCGAAGGGCCACGGACGCGGCCACGGTTCTCACCACCAGGGCAGCTCCGGATCCCACTTCCAGGTCGAGGGAGAGGTCGTCACCTCCCAGGGGCCCAGCCGCCCCGCCCACCAGGTGCAGCCCGTCCGCCGTGGGCCGCAGGAGCAAGGGAGCAGCGGAGCGAAGTACCCGGTAGCACAGCGCTCCGTCAGACCCCGCCTCCACGACCGCCCGGGCGCCGGCTCTCACCCACTCACCCGAGATTTTGGATGGAGTGCTCGGCGGCGTGCTCCCTGACAAAGGCGGCAAGGGTGTCGAGAATGCCGGCGACCTTCGTGCGAATCAACGGCTCAATGATCAGTCCGTCGTCACCAACCTGATCCCTCGTCACTGGGATGGCGACACACGCGGCTTCCACGATCAAAGCGTGGAGATAGGCGAGCACCTTGCGTAGAGACTCGTGGGCATCGGCCGCTCCCGTCGGCGAGGCCGAGACATTGACCCAGGCCACGGGCTTCTCGTAGATCGACCCAGTCTGACCGTCCCCTACGGCCCACTCCAGAACGTTCTTGAGCGAGGCTGGCAACGCCCCGGCGTACTCCGGCGTGGAGATCAGGACGCAGTCGACGGATCCGATCCCCGCCCTCAGGGCGACTACGGCGGGGCGAAGGGGCTCGAAGTCCAGGTCGGGATTGAAGTGGGGAAGGTCGTTGGCGCCCTCGTAGAAAGTGGTGGCAACACTTTCGGGCGCCGCCACCTGAGCGGTCCGCAGCAGAGCAGTGTTGGTCGAGCCGCGCCGCAAGCTCCCCGACAGCAACATGATCCTCACGAAGTGGTCGCCGGACGGGGCCGGAGCGCTCGGCGGACTGGCCGGAGCACTCACTGGGCCGCCGGCCAGAGCCCCGGGCGGCCGCCGACATCCCGGACGGACCGCACCCATCGCTCCACCCAACTAGCCACCTCGAAACCGTCGCCGGCCCCGGCCAGACTGCAGAACAAGACCGGGCGCTCCCCCCGCTGGCTGTGGGCATCGGCGGCCATGACCCCGAGATCCGCCCCCACCAGGGGAGCCAGGTCGACCTTGTTGACCACCAGCAGATCGGCCCGGATCAGACCGGGACCACCCTTGCGGGGAACCTTGTCCCCCCCGGCCACGTCGATGACGAAGATCTGGGCATCCACCAGCGCAGTGCTGAACGTGGCGGTCAGGTTGTCCCCCCCGCTCTCGATCACCACCAGGTCCAGAGCCGGCAGCGCCGCTTCCAGGGACTCCACCGCCTCCAGGTTGGCCGAGATGTCGTCACGGATGGCGGTGTGGGGGCAGCAACCTGTCTCCACCGCTCGGATGCGCTCGTCGGCCAGGACACCGGCCTGACGGAGGAATTCCGCGTCCTCGGTCGTGTAGATGTCGTTGGTGACCACAGCCATCTCCAGACGGTCGGCCAAATGGCGGCAGAGACCAGCCACCAGGGCCGTCTTGCCGGCACCGACCGGGCCTCCGACCCCCAGGCGCAGGGGACGAGCGGGGACAGGACACGAGGCGTCACGAGGCTGGGCGTCAGGAGGCAAACAGGCGCATCCCTCGGGCAGCGTGGCTTTCCCCCAAGTGGTCGAGCAGCGGCGCCGATGCGGCCGGCAGCCGGTCCATCCAGGTCCAAGCCCCGAACTCCTCCCCGGGCCAGGGTACGCAGGCCGCAGCCGCAGCCGCCACCCGGTCGATCACTGGAGCTAACGCGGCCACCTGGGCGGCCACTGCGAACGGATCCAGGCCGAGCATACGCACTGCCGCCCACGCCGGGCCAGACACGTTGGCGTAGGCGATGCAGGCCGCGGTCTGGTCAGGCATCAGCCCAGCCGCCGCCCCAGTCGCTCCCATGGCCAATGCGTCATGGGGCTCGGGCTGGTTTGCCACCAATGCCCCGAGGGCCCCGTCCGGCCATGCAACCAGGGCGGCACGCATCAACTGGCGCCCCTGACTGCGGGAGATGCGGCGCTGGGCCAACGACGGCATCCGGGCGTCGGCCTCTCGGTCGAGGCGACGCAGACCCTCGACGACCTCGTCCTTGCCCAGGACTATGGCGCATGCGCCCGCGGCCAGAGCCGCCCACACCAGGCCGACCGTCGTCAGGCGACCGACCAAGAAGGCCCCGAGGCTGTCCAGGTCGTAGACCAGTCCCTGCGTGGTCGCCTCTTCCAAGCCACCGGAATGAGCATGGCCGCCGGCCGGGAACCGCCCGTCCCCCAACACGAGGGCGGCTGCCAGGCTGCCAAGCCGATCAGGCCCACCGCACCACCCGCCGCCAAGCGTCGCGGCGCTTGCTGAATCCACCGCCGGTCGACGGGCTGCCAATGAGCTATCCAACTGGCCTTCGTTCGGCCGCATCAAGCCCAAATAATACAACGTTGGGTAAAGCCGGGTCGGGGGCCAGCCTGACCATAGACGCCGGCACAACCAATAACTGCACGATATGCCGTCCACGCGCTGACCCAGGCATCCAGTA
The DNA here is from genome assembly GCA_003244275.1 of Acidimicrobiales bacterium. Lineage (GTDB taxonomy): Bacteria > Actinomycetota > Acidimicrobiia > Acidimicrobiales > QHCF01 > QHCF01. The sequence goes on along the minus strand of QHCF01000082.1, from coordinate 2,877 downwards.
CGTCGTCCACCTTGACCCGTGAACGGATTGGGTACCGAAGGGCAGCGACCGTACTGAGCACCTGATTCTGGGCGACTACCTGCAGAAGCGCAGCTCGCTGGTTCCTACCTGACACCTTCCTCTTCGGATGACCGAGGGCAGCCTGCGGGTTCTGTCCGCATGCGATTGCTAGGTGTACAAATGATACCTCGGGGTGCGCTTCTATCACAGTGACGGACTTCACAATCGCAGAAGTGTTTACTTGCTTAACCTTTGGTAGAATAGCGCTGGTCTGCTTCGACATCTTAGGGCTCACTTGACCTAGTGCCTTAACTGTCGGGCAAGGAAAGACGCTTGACCCCCGACCTTTTATGTACTGGTTGAGATACTTTCGCGCATCCGTATCGCATTGTCGGGACATACTGGCCCTCTGAGCGCTTGGAAGGCCGATCGGCATGTCAACAGCGGTCAGCACCACCTGCTGATTGTTTAGCCAATTGAGTGCACCCCTGAGCGTGGGATGACATTGGCCAGCAATGAAGCTCAGCGTACACAGCCCAGGGGTGGAGTTCGGAGTCGCATCGAAGACAAGGGCGACCCAGCCATAGCTGCAGCCGTCAATCCCGGCCACACGAACGATCTGAGGCGGCGAAGCTGGACGAATCATCATCAGAACAAAAAGTACCGCTGGGCCATGGGCAGGACCTCCGCCGGCTCCGGCTCCACCGGCTCCCCGTCGATGAAGACGGTGAAGCTGTCGGCGTCTACCGCTAAATTCGGCAGGGCGGTGTTCTCGGGCAGGTCGGCCTTGGTGCGCCGGCGTACGTCGGCTACCTCCACCAGTCGCCGCCGCACCCCCAACCGTTCCCCCAGCCCGTCCTCCAAGGCCGCCGGGGCGACGAAAGCGAGGCTAAGCGCAGCGGCGGCGCCCCCCGAAGCACCCCACATGGGCCGAGGCAGCACCGGCTCGGGGGTGGGAATGGAGGCGTTGGCATCGCCCATGGCCGCCCACGCCACCATGCCGCCCTTGAGCACTACCTCGGGCCGGACCGCAAAAAAGCGCGGATCCCACAGCACCAGGTCGGCCAGCTTGCCGACCTCCACCGAGCCCACCTCGGCCTCCAGTCCATGGGCCACCGCCGGGCAGATGGTGTACTTGGCCACGTAGCGCCGGGCCCGGTGGTTGTCGGCCCGCCCATCACCAGCCAGCGCTCCGCGACGAACCTTCATCACGTGCGCCGTCTGCCAGGTCCGCAGGGCCACCTCGCCGATGCGGCCCATGGCCTGAGCATCCGAACCGATCATGGAGATGGCCCCCATGTCGTGCAGCACATCCTCGGCGGCGATGGTCGAGGGCCGGATCCGGCTCTCGGCGAAGGCCAGGTCCTCGGGGACGGCCGGGTTGAGGTGGTGACACACCATCAGCATGTCGAGGTGCTCCTCGATGGTGTTGACAGTGTGAGGCCGGGTCGGGTTGGTGGAAGACGGCAACACATTGCCCTGGCCGGCCACCACGATGATGTCCGGGGCGTGGCCGCCGCCGGCCCCCTCCGTGTGGTAGGCGTGGATGCCCCGGCCGGCGATGGCGGCCAAGGTGTCCTCCACGAAGCCCGCCTCGTTGAGCGTGTCTGAGTGCAACGCCACCTGCACCCCCGCCGCATCGGCCACCCTCAGGCAGGCGTCGATGGCCGCCGGCGTGGCCCCCCAGTCCTCGTGCAGCTTGAAGCCGGACACCCCGCCCCGCAGCTGCTCCCACAGCGCCTCGGCCGAGGTGGTGTTGCCCTTTCCCAGCAGGGCCACATTGACCGGCAGGCCGTCCAGGGCCTCCAGCATCCTGGCCGCGGCCCACGCCCCCGGCGTAACGGTGGTGGCCCGGGTACCCTGGGTCGGCCCGGTGCCGCCGCCGATGAGGGTGGTGGTGCCGCTGCCCAGCGCCTCGGGGACCAGCTGTGGGCAGATGAGGTGCACGTGGCAATCAACTGCCCCAGCGGTGAGGATCAGCCCGTTGCCGGCCAAGATGTCAGTGGACGGGCCGATCACCAGTTCGGGATGGACGCCATCCATGATGTCGGGGTTCCCGGCCTTGCCCAGGGCGCAGATGCGACCATCCCGCACGCCGATGTCGGCCTTGACCACCCCCCAGTGGTCGAGCACCACCGCGCCGGTGACCACCAGGTCCGGCGCGCCCTCGGCCCGGGTAGCCCGAGCCTGGCCCATCGACTCTCGGATGACCTTGCCCCCGCCGAACACGGCCTCGTCGCCGCCCCCGCAGCGGTCCTCGGTCACCTCGACGAACAGGTCGGTGTCGGCCAGGCGGATGCGGTCACCAGTGGTCGGCCCAAAAAGGAGCCGGTACCGTCCCCTACTCATCTCACCCACTTGCATCCTCCTGCTCGCGCCGGGGCGAGTCGAGTGCCCCCCTCGCCAGTCCGCGTAGCCCCGGCACTACCCGGGCGCCGGCCAGGGGCACCAGGTCGACCTCTTTTTCGATCCCGGGCTCGAAGCGCACCGATGTCCCGGCTGGGATATCAAGGCGCTGTCCCCACGCCACCGTGCGATCCAACTCCAGACCGGGGTTGACCTCGGCGAAGTGGAAGTGGGAGCCGACCTGGATGGGGCGATCGGCCATATTTCGCACCAGTACACGAGTCACCGGGCGACCGCGGTTCACCTCGATGGGGCCCTCGCCCAGGAGAACCTGACCGGGGATCATGGGATGGGCTGATGGAGGGTGACCAGCTTGGTCCCGTCCGGGAAGGTGGCCTCCACCGCAACCGTGCCGATCATCTCGGGCACACCCTCCATGACGTCCTCCCGGGTTAGGACGGCTCGGCCGGCCTCCATCAGATCGGTCACCGAGCGACCGTCCCGCGCCCCCTCCAGCACGTACGCCGCGAT
>QHCF01000060.1 GCA_003244275.1 Acidimicrobiales bacterium | reverse complement strand
CGGGGCTGGCGGGCGTGGACGAACAGCTCGGCCAACAGCCCGATGGACACCAGCTGGACGGCCACCACCACCAGCAGGATGCCGGCGAAAAGAGCAGGCCGGTCGCCCAGGTTATGGCCCTGGAGCTTGTCCACCACCAGCCAGGCCAGCACAGCCAGGCCGCCCAGGCCGAGGACGATGCCAGTCCCTCCGAACAGGTGCAACGGACGCGATGTGTAGGTGTCGAGGAACTTGACCGTCATCAGGTCCAGCAGTCCCCTCCAGAAGCGGGCCACGCCGAACTTGGAGGTGCCGTGTCGCCGCGGCCGATGAGCCACGTCAACCTCGCCCACCTGGTAGCCGGCCCAGTGAGCCAGGACCGGGATGTAGCGGTGGAGCTCTCCATGTAGGGCCAAGGCCGGGACCACCTCGGCCCGCATGGCCTTGAGCCCACTGTTGAAGTCCTTCCCGTCCACCCCGGTGACGCGGGCGGTGACAGCGTTGTACAGCCTGGAGGTCGAACGCTTGACCAGCCGGTCCTGGCGATCCAGCCGGCGCCCGGTCACCAGGTCGAGGCCGCCGTCCAGAGCCTCCAACAGACGCGGAACAGCCTCTGGGTCGTCCTGGCCGTCGGCGTCCATCAGCACGACCAGATCCCCACCGGCCTCCTCCAGGCCGGCCACCAGCGCCGGGGACTTGCCCAGGTTGCGCCGCAGGTAGACGCCCCGGACGCGAGGCTCGGCGTCCTCCAGGTCGGCGATCACCCCCGCCGTACCATCAGTGCTGCCGTCATCCACCACCACCACCTCGAACTCGAGGGCCTTGCGGCTGAGAGCGTCGATCAGCTCGGGGACCACCTCGACCAGGTTCTCGGCCTCGTTGAAGGCCGGAATCACCACCGAGATCAGAGAAGCTCCCGCTGAGGTACCCGGCGCACCGACAGCGGGCGCCGGGGCCACCTCGACCGGGACTGCATGGGTAGAGGCGCTGGCGGTCATGTCGGCGACCGAATGCTACTGCCGGGCGCCTTGGCCGCCGGCCAGAGCCGGCACGGGGGGTTGCTCGGGCCGGCCGGCAAGCTCGGCTGGCTCGTCCCGCTCACCCAACGGCAGGAACATCACCAGGCCCAGGCAGGCCAGGCCGTAGGAGTCCTTCAGCAGTTGAGTGCCCCATTCCCACGCACCACCCGTGCGGTGCAGGTCTGCGCCGAGGTATGGCAACCCGGCCATGAACAGCACGGCCAACGCTACGGCGGCGGCCATCCGCCGCTTGTCAGTCCCTCGGCCCACCAGCACCCCCAGGGCCGGTACCACCCACACCGCCGAGTGGATCCACGACACCGGCGAGGCCAGCACACCGACCAGGCCGACGAGGACCACGCCGGCCAGCTCGTGGCCGCCCAGGCTGGCCCGGCGAGCCCTCAGCAGACCAATAAGTGCCACCCCGGCGACCAGGACCAGCCAGAGGAGTACGTCACGGTTGCCCATCCGGGTCAGCATGCCCTTGATCGACTGATTGCTGAAGTAGGCGTTGTTGCCGGCTTGCTGGGTCTCGAAGATGCGCCTGAGCCAGAAGCTGGAGGAGTCTCCCGGGCCCACCAGCCAGGCCACCCCCGACAACCCGACCATGGTCGCCACCGCCACCCCGGCGGCTCGGGTGCGGCGGGTCAGCAACAGGTAGACAATGAATACGCCGGGGACCAGCTTGACCGCGGTGGCCAGGCCGATCAGGCACCCACGGGGCCAGCGGGGCTGGCGAGCCGTGCAGTCGGCCAGGCACAGCCCCAGGAGCAACAGGTCGATCTGGCCAAACCCGAGGTGGTCTCGAACGGGCGTGAGCCACAGTGAGGCCACGGTGATGGCGGCCAGGCCGAGCCACCGCCAACGGCCCAGGCGGGAGGCCATGGGTGCAAAGGCGACGCCCACGCAGGCGACCAGCACGGCCACGCCGCCCAGCTCCCAGAGCCAGTCTCCCAACAGGTTGGGTAGCGGAGCCAGGAAGGTGGTGAGTACGGCGGCGGCCGGCGGATAGGTGTAAGGGAGGGGTACACCGAGCTGGTTTCGCAGCGACGGCCCGTACAGGGACGCGCCGTGAAGGACCGCCCGTGAGGCAGCCCGGTAGACGGACAGGTCGATGAGCGAATGGCCGTTGGTGCCCATCCGGATCCATATGCTCACCACCGCCCCCGTCACCAGCAAGGCGATGGCCGCCACGACGGGAACCTGGTCGACCAGGCGCGGCCTCGGGCGCACGGCCGGGGCGCTCAAGTGGCCCACCGACCGGTCGACCGCGGCACCACCGGCTGAGAGTGGGCAAGGGGGGCGACTACGGGAGAGTCAATTTTCAAAGGCTCGGCCTCGGAGAAGAGAACCTTGAAGTAGTCGGCGGCGTTCAGCTCACCCAGGGCCATCAGCACCACCCGCAGGATGCCCTGGTGGGCAACGATCACCGGGCACCCGGAGTTGGCCAGCACCTCCCCGGTCGCCTCCGTCACCCGCTCCAGGGCAGTGGCCAGGGACTCGACGCCTGGGATGGGGCACCTCGTGGGTTCCTGACGCCAGGTGTCGAACGCCTCCCCGAACTGCTGGCGGGCGCTCTCCCGCTCGAGGCCCTCCAGTGGGCCGTAGTCCACCTCGGTGAGGCGCTGGTCGATGGTGACCGGTGCGCCCGTGGCGGCGGCGATAGCCCGAGCGGTGTCGGCCGCCCGGCTGAGGGGACTGGAATAGACGGCGTCCACCCTGGCCCGACGCAGGGCCCGGCCAGCCTGCTCAGCCTGCTGGCGCCCCAGGTCGGTAAGGGGGATGTCACGGCGCCCGGAATAGCAGCGCCGCGCCGACAAGTCGGTCTGGCCATGTCTAACCAGGTAGAGCCGGGTGGCGCCTGGATGCATGGTCAGGATTGCCTTCTCTGGGGGGCGGCCTGGCCGGTGGGCGGCTGGGCGGCAGCGATTGACCTACTCTACGAGCCTCGTGCGAGGGGAGTAGGGCGCTGGTGCCAGGGAACAACCCAAACCGCTTTGCCCGAGACCTCTTCAGCGGGCTGCCCCGCCACTACGAGGTGTTGGAGGAGGTTCTGTCGCTCGGCCAGAACCGTCGGTGGCGACGAGCCACGGTAGACCACGTGGTGGACGGGGCGCCGCTCCGGGTGCTCGATGTGGCCACCGGCACCGCCGGGGTTGCCCTGAGGCTGGTGGAGCGGACCGCGGCGGTGGTCACCGGGATGGATCTGACCGAGGACATGCTGGCCGAGGGGGCTCGCAATGTGGCCGGGGCCGGAGTCGGTGACCGGCTTCAGCTTGTGGCCGGTCGGGCTGAGCGGCTGCCCTTTGCCGACGCCACGTTCGATGCCCTCACCTTCAGCTACCTGCTGCGTTACGTCGCCGATCCGGCTGCCACCTTGCAGGAGCTGGCCAGAGTGGTCAAGCCGGGGGGTCGGGTGGCCAGCCTCGAGTTCGGCGTACCGCCCAGTGCGTTCTGGCACGGATGGTGGTGGGGTTACACGCGCCTGGTGCTGCCCGTGGGTGGACTGGTCACTGGGGGATGGCGGTGGTTCGAGGTAGGCCGGTTCCTCGGCCCCAACATCTCCGGGCACTACCGGCGCTACCCGGTCGACTGGACCGTCGAGGCCTGGAAACGGGCAGGGTTGGTAGAAATCGGAGCGAGGGCGATGAGCCTGGGCGGCGGCCTGGTGATGTGGGGCACCAGGGCCGGTGGCTGACGAGCCGGTGGCTGACGAGCCGGGTGAGCGGGGTGCCGAGGAGGGCCGTCCGGCCTTCTACGCAGCCCGACCGGGGCGGTGGGGGGACTGGTGGACGATCCTTCACCCGCCCTATACGGCCTGGCACCTGTCCTACGTAGCCATTGGCGCATCGTTGGCGCCCCATCTTGACGGGACCCGCCTGGCCGCTACCACCCTGGCCTTCTTCTCCGCCGTGGGCGTGAGCGCCCATGCCCTGGACGAGCTGTGCGGACGGCCACTGCGGACCCAGATTCCCGACGCCGCCCTCAAGGCGGCTGTAGGTGGTGGCCTGGGCGTGGCGGTGGTGCTGGGGGTCGCAGGCGCCAGCAGGGTGGGGCTTGTCCTGGTCCCCTTCATCGTGGTGGGGCCGGTCCTGCTGGTGGCCTACAACGCCGAGCTGTTCGGCGGCTTTGTGCACACCAATGCCGGCTTTGCGCTGTCCTGGGGCACTTTCCCCCTGGTGACCGCCTACGTGGCCCAGACCGGTCGCCTCAATGCCGTCGCCGTGCTGGCCGGGGGAGCGGCCTTTGCCTTCTCTTATGCCCAACGCAGCCTGAGCACGCCAGCTCGGACACTGCGCCGGCGAACCAGGAGGGTCGATGGGTCGATCGAGCTGGCCGACGGGACCGTCCGAACCCTGGATGAGCAGGTATTGCTGGCGCCTTTGGAGCAGGCCCTTCGGGCGCTGTCCTGGGGCATGGTGTCCCTGGCCACCGCCCTGGTCGTAAAGCGGTTGGGTTGGAAGGCCGAGGCGTCCTGAGGGCTGACGCGTGGCATCTGGCTACTGACACCTGCGCTCCTGACGCCGAGGTGTCCCATCGATGATGTGTAGCCTATGCGCATGGCCAGGGCCAACATCACCATGCCCGACGATCTTTACCGCCAGGCCAAGCAAGCTGGACTGAGCATCTCCCAGGTGGCCCAGCGGGCCGTGGCCGCGGAGCTGATCCGCTTGGCCAAGGTCGCCGAGCTCGACGCCTACCTGGCGGAGCTCGAAGCTGAGCTGGGCCCGACCAGCGAGGCTGAGCGGGCCGAAGCCCAGGCGTGGGCGAACAAGGTCCTCGAACCTCCCAGCGGCCGACGTTCGGCGTGACCCTGGTTCTCGATTCCCACGGTCTGACCATGCTCGCTGAGAACCGAGCTCGACTGGACGAGTTGCGGCGTCGTGGCGAATGGCCGGCGATCGTGCCCTCGGTCATCCTGACTGAGGCCCTCACCGGCGACCATCGTCGCGACTACCACGAGAACCGAGTGTTGCGCACCTGTGATGTCCGTCCGGTGGACGAGATACTGGCGCGTGCGGCAGCCCATCTGAGATCTCGGGCCAGTGCCCGACATGCTCCCTGCGCGGTGGACGCCATCGTGGTGGCAGTGGCTGACCAGGCAGGTGGGGCAATAGTGCTGTCAAGCGATCCGGGCGACCTTCGGGTTCTCGCTCGTTATACCGATAACGAGGTCAGGATCGGGTCAGGCTGACGACGCCACCGGGAGTCCGTGTTGCCAGGCTTCTCTGTGTGGCCAATGGGCCGCGCTGGCAACTTCTTCGGGATGACCTGGAGCGGCTTGGTTGTTGCACCTTCCGCAGGCTCAGTGGAGGGAGGCTCGGATGAAGGTGGAGATCTGGTCGGACGTGGTCTGTCCCTGGTGCCACGTGGGCAAGCGACGCTTCGAGTCGGCCCTGGCTGGCTTCGAGCACCGCGACGACGTGGAGGTGGTCTGGCGCAGCTTCGAGCTGGACCCCGCCGCGCCCCGCCTGCACGAGGGAGAGCCGGTTGCCCGGCTGGCGGCCAAGTACGGGATGGACCTGGACGAGGCCAGGGCCTCATATCGTCACATGACCGAGGTGGCGGGCGAGGAAGGGCTGGAGTTTCGTCTGGAGGCCACCAGATCCGGTAACACCTTCGATGCCCACCGGCTGCTGCACCTGGCCGCCGAGACGGGGGACCAGGACAAACTGAAGGAACGTCTGCTGACCGCCTACCTCACCGAGGGGGAGGCAATCGGCGAGTCCTCCACCTTGGAGCGCCTAGCCGTCGAAGCCGGGCTCGATCCGTCCAGGGTGACCGCGGTCCTGTCCACCACCGCCTACGGCGATGAGGTTCGAGCCGACGAGGCACAAGCCACGGCGCTGGGCATCGATGGCGTACCGTTCTTCGTCTTCGACCGCAAGCACGGGGTGTCTGGGGCCCGGCCGGCAGAGACCCTGCTGGACATGCTGGTCAGGGCGTGGAGCGAGGATCGTCCGCTCACGGTGGTGGAGGGCAGCGGCGGTGCGTGCGATGGCGAGAGTTGCGCCGTCTGAGCGGCTGGTGAGCCCGGGTCGGCGCCTCGAGGCTGAGGTGGGTCTGGCCCGGGCCCGATTGGACGATCTGACCGCCGAGCGGCAAGCCATCATCGAGGTATCGGGCGCCGCCGTGCCAGACGACGAGCACGACGCCGAGGGTTCGACGATCGGCTTCGAGCGGGCCCGGGTGAGCGCCCTGACCGAGGCTGCCCGCGCCCATCTGGCCGAGCTGGTCGAGGGGATGGCTCGCCTCGACGCAGGCTCCTACGGGCGCTGCGATGCCTGTGGCCAGGCGATCTCGCCAGAGCGCCTGGATGCCATCCCGGCGGCCCGACACTGCCTGGCTTGCTCGGGTTCCCGGTCTCGACACCGGTTGCGGCCATCGCCGCCGGTGGTCGGCTGAGCTCCGAGCCGGACGTCCCAAGCCGCTGAGCCAAGACAGGTCCGCGCCTTGCGAAACGGATGGCGTCAGTCGACCAAGCCCAACCGCAGCTGTTGGTCCTCGTCTTTCAACAGATCCGCCCGCCAGCTCTCGGTCATTGAGCGACGACCGAGGCTCGATGTGGCCTGAGGGTGTCGGACCCGAGGTAGTAGCGGCCTCGCGTCTCGCTGCGCGGCTCGAGCAGACCGCGGTTGACCAGGGTTCATAGGTCGCGGCCAGCGGTCTGGACGTCGATCTCGTCGCCTTCCGACTCCTCAACGGCCATTCGATAAGACCAATTGTGACTCGTAAGCCGCGGGCCGCATCGCAGAGGGGGCCCTACCACCCTCGGAGGGAGATGGCGACTGGCAGCAACCTCTTCGCACCGGCCCCACAATGCCTCGGTTTCCTCGACTCGTCGGAGCACACGCTGGGCCTGTCTGAAATGGGCACTGAGACAGAAGCGAACCAGGGTCGGGCCTCGCGTTCGGGATGCCAAGAGCCGTGACCAACCTCGGCTAGGACCTCGTAGTACGCCCGTATACGCTCTCTATGTCTGGCGTACGCAGGGTCACTTCTGGCCGTGGTGTGTCGGCTGGTTTCCCCAGTTGGCGACCGTCGATCACCGGGTGGAGGTGTGAGGGCTAACCTCGATCATTCATCCAGG
>QHCF01000246.1 GCA_003244275.1 Acidimicrobiales bacterium | reverse complement strand
GCCCTGCGTCGGTTCCCACCGGGTCGGTGAGCGGTGGGGCTGTGAACGGTGGGGCTGTGGGCCTCGGCCCGGCGGGCGCCGGGCCGGTGCCCAGCGGGCAGGAAGCCACCGCCCGCCCCTCGATGTCTGGCGTGGTGGCGTCCACCGGACGGCCCACCGGCGGTTCGCCGGCCCCGACGACGCCAAGATCGGACCCCCGCGGTGGCCAGGGTGCCGGCGGGCCACCCACCCCCCAGTCGCCCATCTCCCCGCCGCCCACCACCTCGCCGCCGGCCGTACGGACGCCGCTCGTACAGGTGGCGGCCAACATGCCGGTGGCCACCGCGCCGGTCAGCGCATCGGTCGGTGTGGGGCCGGGTTCGTGCACCGGCGTCGGCGTGGCCTCAGTCCACCTCGGATGCACTCAGTCCACGAACAATCAACCCTCGACCACCCAACCCTCGCTCAGCGTGAGCGGCTCGTTGGTCGGCGGTGTGACGTCAGGCCTCGGACTGCTCCGATAGTTGAGGCTGCTCGACTCAGGCCGATCGAGTGGTCAGGCAGGGCGGACGCTGGCCGCCTGAAGGCCCTTGGGTCCCTCTTGGACCTCAAATTCCACCTGCTGGCCCTCTTCCAGGCTGCGGTAGCCGTTCATCTGGATAGCCGAGAAGTGGACGAACACGTCCGCCCCTTCGGCCTGGGAGATGAAGCCGTAGCCCTTCTCCGCATTGAACCACTTGACTGTGCCAATCGCCACGGCGGCAATCCCCTTCTCATCTCAAACCAACTGACTGACAGTAAGCGAGCGCTGGCGCGCTCTCTCGGGCCGAAACGCTAGCAAAGCCGCCCGGGCTGTGCCGCAGCAAAACCTGGACCGGAAATCCCGGCCGGAGATCCTGGGGAGGCTGGCAAGTCCGCATCTTCACGGCTGCTTTCGACGGGCCAGCCGAGTCCCGTCAGGACCGTCCTCCACCAGCCATCCCCGGTCGGCCAGCTCGGCTCGCAGAGCATCAGCGAGTCCGTAGTCCCCTTGGCGGCGGGCCTCGTCCCGGCGGCTCATCAGGTCGGCGCTGCCCGGGTCGATGTCCGCCCCCGACTGGCCGAGCTCCAGACCCAGGGCACCGGCCAGTTGCACGGCCACGAGGGCCAGTCGACGACCCGTCTCCTGGTCCCCGGCGTCAGCCGCTCCATTCGCCCTCCTGCTCAGGTCGAAGACCACCCGCAGGGCAGCCGGAGTGTCCAGGTCACAGTCCATGGCTGAGCAGAATGCGGATCGAGATTGAGCGCAATCTGGGTCGGGGACCCCAACCCCACCCCCACCTGGGCCCACCGTTGCCGGCGCCCGGTTACCCGGGCCCAGTTCGAAGCGCCTGGCCAGGCTGTCCAGGCGGGCCAGCGCCTCCTCCGCCTGGGCCATGGTCCGAGGCGTCACCTCCATCGGGGAGCGATAGTGGGACTGCAGGGTGAGCAGGCGGTAGGCCCGGCCGTCGTGGCGAGCCAGCAGGTCGGTGAGCGACGTGAAGTTGCCGAGTGACTTGGACATCTTCTGACCGGCCATCTCGACAAAGGCATGATGCATCCAGTGGCGGGCGAAGGGCCGGCCCAGGACCACCGCCTGGGCTCGCTCGTTCTCGTGGTGGGGGAACTTGAGGTCCAGTCCCCCGGCGTGGAGGTCGAAATCCTCTCCCAGCAGGTCAAGGGACATGGCCACACACTCGGTGTGCCAACCCGGCCGGCCCAGGCCCCAGGGCGACGCCCAGGACGGCTCACCCTGCTTGGCTGACTTCCAGAGGGCGAAGTCTCCAGCAGAGCGCTTCTCCCCCCCCACCTCCACCCGTTCGCCCGCTCGCAGCTCGGACAGGGGCTGTCCGGCCAGCAGGCCATAGCCCTCGACCGCCTCGACGGCCAGGTACACACCGTCACCTGTCTGGTAGGCCGCGCCTCGCTCCACCAGCTGGGAGATCAGGGTTACCATGGTCTCCAGGTACTCGGTGGCTCGAGGTGACTCGGTGGGCCGCGACACTCCCAGAGCATCGGTGGCCTCCCACCACACTGCCTCGTACTGGGCCGCCACCTCCTGGGTCGACCGACCCTCCTCGGCCGCCTTGGAGATGATCTTGTCGTCGATGTCGGTGACGTTGGAGACGTGGCGCACCTGGACTCCTGACCATTCCAGGTAGCGACGGAGCACGTCATAGACCAGTACGGCCCGGCCATGGCCCAGGTGGGGAACGTCATACACGGTCGGGCCACACACATAGATCGACAGCCGGCCGGGGTCCCGGGGAATCACCTCGGTGACCCGACCCAGCGCAGTATCATGCAGCCTCAGCACCCAGCTACGGTAACCCCACATGAGCTTGCGCATCCCGGACAAGCCGTCCCTGGAAGGTATCGAGGAGAGATGGGCGGCCCGTTGGGAGGCCGACGGCATCTACCGATTCGACCGCAGCCGGTCACGAGCAGAGATCTTCTCCATCGATACGCCACCGCCCACCGTCAGTGGGTCCCTGCACATCGGCCACGTCTTCTCCTACACCCACACCGAC
>QHCF01000108.1 GCA_003244275.1 Acidimicrobiales bacterium | reverse complement strand
GAGCACAGCCCCCTCGCCCTGCGCATGCTCAAGGCTGGCTTCCACGCCGACACCGACGGCCTGGCCGGCGTGCAGCAGCTGGCCGGCGACGCCACCCTGCTCTATTACCTGTCGGAGGAGGCCCAGGAGGGGAGGGACGCCTACGTGCAGAAGCGGCGCCCCGACTTCTCTCGTTTCCCGCGGCGGCCGTGACCGGACTGTCCCTCTGGGTACAAGGAGCGCGGCCCAAGACGCTGGGCGCCGCCGTCTCTCCCGTGCTGGTGGGCACTGCGGCCGCTTCGCGCTACGGGCCCGTGTCCGACTGGCGGGCGATCGCCTGCCTGGTGGTGGCCGTGGCCCTGCAGGTCGGTGTCAACTTCTCGAACGACTACTCCGACGGGGTCCGCGGTGTGGACGCGGCGCGCGAGGGACCCGTGCGCCTGACGGCGTCGGGGCTGGCGTCGCCTTCCGCTGTGAAGCGTGCCGCGCTCGTATGCTTCGGGGTGGCCGGGGCAGTGGGGCTGGTGCTGGCGGTGGCCGTCGACCTACGTCTGCTGGCTGTCGGGGCGGTGACCATCGCTGCCGCCGGGCTGTACAGCGGGGGCCCCCGGCCCTACGCGTCAGCCGGTCTGGGCGAGGTGTCGGTGCTGGTGTTCTTCGGCCTGGTGGCCACGTGCGGGTCCGCTTACGTGCAACTACACCGGGTGCCCTTGCTGGCGGTGGGCGGCTCGTTCGCGGTCGGCCTGCTGGCCTGCGCCATCCTCCTCGTCAACAACCTGCGTGACGTCAGCTCCGACGCCGCCGCCGGCAAGGCCACGCTGGCGGTACGGGTCGGCGCCGCCAAGGCCGCCCAGCTGTACGAAGCCTCGATCCTGGGGGGCCTGGCCGCCGCCGCCGCCCTGGGGGCGTTCGTTCCTGGGGCCCTTCTGGCCTTGCTGGCCGCCCCCCTGGCCGTGTCTCCCCTGGCCGTTGTGGCTCGTCGCCCCGACCCTGCTGTCCTGGTGGATGCCCTGGTGGCCACGGTGCGCCTCCAGCTCGCCCTCTCCGCCCTGCTGGCGCTGGGCCTGTGGCTCTGACGGCTGGCAGCACCCGCCACCGTGTGCTCCTACCGCTGAGGATGCCGGTGGCCGGGATGGTTGCGGTGGCCGCCACCCTGGTGGAGGGACCGGCCGGTTGGGGTGAGTGGTCACAGCCTCCAACCGGCTACCCCGTGGACCCCTCCGCCGCCCGCCGGGCCGCCCATGAGGCGGCGTGGGGCGCCTGGCCGCGGCCTGTGCGCTCCAGGGTGCCGGTCAACGCCCTGGTGCCCGGCGTGGACCCCGAGCAGGCCGCCGCCCTGGCCGCCGCCGCGGTGGCCGGAGGCGCCCGGTGCGTGAAGGTCAAGGTTGGCGACGCGGGCGGCGTCGACCGGGTGGCCGCAGTGCGGTCCGCGGTGGGTCCCGATGTGGCCCTGCGGGTCGACGCCAACGGGGCGTGGGACCTCGACACCGCCGTGGCTGTGCTGGGCCGGTTGGCGGCCTACGACTTGGAGCTGGCCGAGGACCCGGTGCGCAGCCTCGACGACCTGGCCCGTCTCCGCCGGCGGGTGAGAGTGCCGTTGGCGGCCGACGAGAGCGTGCGTTCCGTGGGCGACGCTGCCCTTCTGGCCCGTCTCGATGCCGCCGACGCGGTGGTGGTGAAGGTGCAGCCTCTGGGTGGGGTCGTCCCAGCCATGGCCGTGGCCGAAGCATCGGGCGTGCCTGCGGTTGTGTCCGCTCTATACGAGACATCGGTGGGCATCGCCGCCGGCCTGGCGTTGGCCGCCGCCGTTCCCGAGCTACGGGGGGCATGCGGGTTGGGCACTGCTGCTCTGCTCGCTGCCGACGTGGTGGCCGACCCGCTCGTACCTGTAGACGGTGAGCTGGCCGTGCGTCGCCCCGTGCCCGACCCCGACCTGCTCGAACGCTACGCGGTGTGATGGGTGTCAAGGAAGGGCTGGACCAGCCCGAGCCACTCGTCGGGTCGCTCCAGGTGGGCGGCGTGGCCGGCGTCCGGGACCAACGCCACCATTGCCGAGGGGATGTCCGCCGCCATGGCGGCAGCCAGCGCCGCGAACTTGAGGTCGTCGGCACCTGCGGTCACCAAGACGGGCATGTGCAGCGCACCCAGCCGGTCCCACAGCGGCTCCTGAGAACCGGTGCCGAGCACGCGCAGCGCCCAGGCCAGGCCGTCAGGCCGGTTGGCCCTGCGGCCCTCCAGGTCGGCCCGCGACGGTCGCAGGCCGGCGAACAGGGGCGAAGCCAACCAACGATCGACGAACGCAGTGGTGCCCACATGTTCGATCTCGGCGGCCAGGGCGTCGTCGGCTCGTCGGCGGGCGGCCCGCTCGGTGGGCTCGGCCAGCCCCGGCGATGCGCCCACCAGCAACAGGGCGGCCACCAGGTCGGGTCGGTCGAGGGCAAGTCTCAGGCACAGACGGCCTCCCAGGGAGTAGCCCACGTAAACGGCCCTCCCCCCGGCCCCCCCGATCGCCGCTGCTGTCTGGGCGAAGCCCAGTCGCACGTCGCTGGAACCGCCGTGTCCCGGCAGGTCGACGCCAACGACCTCTCTATGGGCGGCCAGGGCGGGGGCCACGCTGTCCCACGAGCGCGCCGTCTGGGTGAAGCCGTGGACCAGCACTACCCGTCCCCCGCCAGCTCCGTCCACCTCCAGGTGCAGCACTGCAGGAGCATCGTTCAGTGAAAGTCGATGCCGCCACCGCCTTCGCCCGGGCCGTGGTCGACGAATGGGCTCGGGCCGGGGTGGTCGTGGCGGCGGTGGCCCCCGGGTCGCGCTCCGCGCCCCTGGCCCTGGCCCTGGCCGGCGACGGACGCATCCCCATAGAGGTGTTCCTCGACGAGCGCTCTGCCGCTGCCTTCGCGCTGGGCGCGGCCAAGGCATCGGCCCGGGCGGCCGTGGTGCTCACCACCTCGGGCACCGCCGCTGCCCTGCTGCACCCCGCGGTGGTCGAGGCCCGCCACGCCCGGGTGCCGCTGCTGGCGGTAACCGCCGACCGGCCGCCCGAGCTCCGTGACACCGGTGCCGGCCAGGCCATCGACCAGCTCAA
>QHCF01000158.1 GCA_003244275.1 Acidimicrobiales bacterium | reverse complement strand
AGTGAACGGCGATCGCCACCTGTCCTGGGAGGAGTTCGATGGGCGAGCGGCGCGCCTGGCCACCGCCCTGGAAAGCGCCGGGGTTGGCCCAGGTGCCAACGTGGGCCTGCTCACCTGGAACTGCCCGGAGTACCTGGAGGCCGCCTATGCCGCATTCAAGTTGGCCAGTACGCCGGTCAACCTCAATTTTCGCTACGGACCCGAGGAGTTGGCGTATGTGTTGCAGTACGCCGACGTCCGGGCGCTGGTGTTCCACGGCAGCCTCGGACCGGTGGTAACTCAGGCAGTCCGCCACCTGGCCAGGCGGCCAGCTCTCATCCAGGTGGACGATGGCAGCCCAGCCGTTCCCGGATCCGACAGGTTCGAGAACCTGGTGAGCCAGTCAGAGCGCAGGCCCCGGTGCCGGCTGCGGGGAGATGACGTGTTCATGGTGTGTACCGGTGGGACCACTGGCCGCCCCAAAGCCGTGCTCTGGCGACACCGGGATCTGGCTGCCTGGCTCGCCTTCCTCACCTACGAAGCCGCCGGCCTGTCCCTCCCCCCGGACGCCCGGAGCGCGGCGCACCTGGCCGCCGACGCCAGAGCGGCCGGCCTGTCCCCTGTCACGCTGGCTGCCTGCCCCCTGGTGCACGGGACTGCCTTTTTCTTCTCCATCGCCGCTCTCGTGCTCGGAGGCTCGGTGGTCCTCCTGACTGAGCGGTCCTTCCGGCCCGGGGAGATGTGGTCGGCGGTGGTCGCCGAAGGGGTGACTCAGCTGGTACTGGTGGGCGACGCCATGGCCCGTCCGGCGGTCGACGCCCTGGACCAGGAGGCATCGGCTGGTCGGCCCTGTGACCTGACATCACTGGCCCGGGTGTTCAGCTCTGGTCTGGTCTGGTCGGCCAGGGCCAAGGTCGACATGGGTCGACACTGCCGGGCAACCATGATCGACATGCTGGGATCCAGCGAGGGAGGCCCATTCGCCATGGACGTGGTGGGGCCGGGTGAGCCCAGTGCCACCGGGCGGTTCCGCCTGACCGAGCGAGGCGCAGTGCTGGCTCCCAACGGGAGCCCGGTCGGCGTCGGACAGGTGGGACGCCTGGCTATCGTCGAGCCACTGCCCATCGGCTATCACAAGGACCCAGCCGCCACTGCTGCGACTTTTCCGATCTACGGCGGCCGGCGCTATGCCGTGCCGGGGGACCTGGCCCGGTTGGAGGAGGGGGGAACGGTGATGCTGCTGGGCCGGGGCTCCACCTGCATCAACACCGGCGGTGAGAAGGTCTATCCGGACGAGGTGGAAGAGGCCCTCAGGACTGACCCGGCGGTGGCTGACTGCGTGGTCGTCGGGGTGGAGGACCCCCGGTGGGGGGAAGTGGTCACTGCCGTCGTCGCCCTGGTCCCAGGCGGGAACGCCAACGAGGACACCTTGCGGGCCGCGGTGAGGCAACGCCTGGCGGCCTACAAGGTCCCCAAGCGGGTAGTGGTGGTCCCCCACATCGTGCGCAAGCTGGCCGGCAAGCCGGACTACCAGTGGGCCCGTGCGGTATCCACGCTCGAAACGGAGTGGCCGGTACCGCTCTGACCTGACCGGGCTTCTCAGATTCAAGGCGCATCGCCAGCCGCCCATCGCCTCGGCACATGCTTAGACAACGAGCCACGCAACTGCCGAGGTTGCGGATTGCCGTCTACCGTGTGGCGGTGCGCGTGGCCCAGGTCTGTCCCTACAGCCTGACCGTGCCGGGAGGGGTACAGGGCCAGGTGCTGGGTCTGGCCCGGGCCCTGCGGGCTCAGGGCCACGAGACCCGGGTGCTGGCCCCCTGCGACGGTCCTCCCCCCGACGTTGGCGTCACTCCCCTCGGGAGGTCGATCCCTCTGGCCTCCAACGGCTCGGTGGCCCCCATCGCGCCCGATCTGCCCTGCCTGCTGCGCACCATGCGGGCCGTGGCCGACGAGGAATTTGATGTCGTCCATCTCCACGAGCCATTCGCGCCGGGCCCCACCCTGGCCCTGCTGGTCTTTGGCCGTCAGCCTCTTCTGGGTACCTTTCATCGGGCCGGCGCCAGCCGGGCTTACTCGTTGCTGCGTCCCGCACCCCGTTTCCTGGCTCACCGGCTGGCCACCAGGTGCGCCGTCTCGGCTGACGCCATGGCCACCGCCACCGCCGCCCTGGGCGGGTCTTATCAGCTGATGTTCAACGGTATCGAGATCGATCGATTTGCCAAAGCCCAACCGTGGCCGACGATAGGACCAACGGTGATGTTCATCGGTCGCCACGAGCCGCGAAAGGGCCTCAGCGTCCTTCTCGACGCCTTCGCCACCCTCCCGGCCGGCGCCCAGCTCTGGGTGGTGGGGACCGGTCCCCAGACCGATGACTTGCGCCGGCGCCACGCCGGACTGGCCGGAGTCGAGTGGCTGGGCCGGATCGGTGATGCCGAAGCGGCCTCTCGCCTGGCTGGGGCCCATGCCTTTTGCGCCCCTTCGCTGCACGGCGAGTCCTTCGGGGTGGTGCTGCTGGAGGCCATGTCAGCCCGCACGCCCATCGTGGCCAGCGATCTTTCGGCCTATCGGCGGGTGGCCCGTTCGGGCCAGGATGCCTTACTGGTCAAACCAGGTTGCGCGCCGGCTCTGGCCGACGGCCTGCGGCGGGTCCTGACTGACGCCAGTCTGAGCCGGCGCCTGGTCGACGCGGGTGAGAGCAGGGCGGCTGAGTTTGCCATGAGCCGCCTGGCCGAGCTGTACGCCGCGCTCTACGCCGAGCTCCTGTCCGGCTGAACAGCCCGGTCTTGGCTACCGGTGCCCGGAACCCTGCCGCTATGCTCACAGGCCGCCATGGTCGTCACCTCGTCTCGGCCTGCCAATCTGGCGCGTGAAATACTGCAATTCCAGATCAAGGCCAACCGGTGCCGCGGATTGGTCCTCGTTGTCGCCACCGCCGTTGTCGTGGGTCTGGTGGTGGGCGTGGCAACAGGTGTCGGCGTGGCGCTGGTCGTCGGGCTGGTGGCCGGGCTCGGTATCGCCATGGTCGTGGTGGCTGGCGTTTGGTGGGGGAGTGCTCCTCTGGCATTGGCTCTCACCGGCGCCAAGCCCACTGATACGGACGTCCAACCTCGGGCCCACAACCTCCTCGACTCGCTCTGCGCCGGCGCCGGGGTGGCCAAGCCACGCCTGGCCGTGGCCGATCACCCGAGTATCGATGTGATGGCCGTTGGTCGGTCACCGGGCCACGCCACCGTGGTGGCCACCTCGGGCTTGCTGGCCAGCCTGAGCCTGGTCGAGCTCGAAGCGGTGCTGGCCCACGAGGTGGTCAGGATCAAGGCTGACGACACCTGTCCGGCCACGGTGGCGGTAGCGGGACTGGGCGCCTTGGCCGTGCTCGTGCCCGGGGCGGCACGACTGGCGGACTGGGCCGCCGGGCGTAGCCAGGCGGGAACCGCCGGACGCAGAGGTGTCAGAGG
>QHCF01000220.1 GCA_003244275.1 Acidimicrobiales bacterium | reverse complement strand
CGCCGTTGGACCCGGCGCTGCGGGCCGACGTGCAGCCGGCGAGCCCCACAGCCAGTGCGGCCGCCGCCAGGCCAATGCACCTTCTCCTCACGCCGCAACCGTAGTGTGGACCCGGCAGCTGCTGGCCGAGATGGCCGATAGCTGACAGCGTTACCGGTCGTCCGCCAACTAGTGTCTGCCACTCCAGCCGGATTTGTCACCTCTTGCTCGAAATGAGGCTTTATGCTCCGCCAGGTCCGTGCCCACTTGCTGATGTCGGTGGCCCTCTCGGCCCTCCTCGGTGCCCCGGCCGTCAACTTGTTGGATGGGGTTCTCGGCGGTCCCCCGGCCGCCGCCGCTGGGACCGCCGTCCTGCCCAAGGGCATGGCGCCGTTGCAGGTGGCGGGGTCAAACGACGTCGGGCCCCTGTCGCAGAGGCCCATGGCGGTGACCATCGAGCTGGCCCTGCGCCACCAGGGGGCCCTTCACGACCTGCTGGCCGGGCAGTCGACGCCCGGCCGCGCCGATTACCACCACTACCTGACGCCGGCTGATTTCGCCGCCCGGTTCGGCCCCGCCCAGGCCAGTGTCGACGCAGTGCAGAGCTGGGCGGGCAGTCACGGCCTGTCCGTCGCCTCGGTGTCCCCCAACCGCACCCAGGTTCGGGTGACTGGTTCGTCGGCCAGTCTGGGCCAGGCCATGGGAGTGGCGTTCCGGGTGCGCCAGGAGCCCACTGGCAAGACCTACATCACCACCGACAGGCCGGCCACCCTGCCCACCCGGCTGCTCTCGGCTACCGCCGCCGTCCTCGGATTGTCCAACCTGGGCCAGGTGCGTGTACCCCCCGAAGCGGCGTCGGCCAGCGTCAGTGCGCCCGCCGCCAGCCCGGCAGCAGTCGTCCCATCGGCCGTGGCCTCAACTGCTTCCAGCTCACCCGCGGGTATCCACTACCCCTCCAGCTACGGACCACAGGGCATCGACGCCCTCTACCACGCCTCCACCAGCACCACTGTTGGTGCCGGGCAGACCATGGCTGTGCTGGCCGAGGGTGACCTCACGCAGCTACCGCCGGACCTGCGGTCCTTCGAGGCCCGGTACGGCCTGCCCCAGGCGCCGCTCACCGTGAAGCCGACCGGACCCGGATCCAGCGACACCACTGACGCCACCGAGTGGGACCTGGACTCCCAGTACGCCAGTGGCCTGGCACCCGGGGCGTCCCTGGTCGTCTACGACGCACCGTCGCTCTACAACTCCGACGTGGCGGCCGAGATCAATCAATTCGTGACCGACAACCTGGCCAAGCAGGCGAGCTTCTCGGGGGGCGAGTGCGAGTTGGTGGCCAGCTACAGCGGTATGGTCACCGCCGTCGATGCTGCCCTCCAGCAGGGGGCGGCTCAGGGCCAGACGCTCTTTACCGCCAGCGGCGATGTCGGGGCCGCCTCCTGCGCCGACCTGGAGAGCGCCCAGGGCATGGTCTTCAATCCGCCAGGCGCCAACTATCCGGCGTCCAGCCCCTACGCGGTGGCGGTGGGGGGCACCAGTGTGCTGGGGTCGCCGGCCCGCCACGGCGAGATCGCCTGGGCCGGCGGGGTCGGTGGCATCAGCGTGGTGGAGGGCGAGCCGAGCTACCAGGCCCATGTCGGCGGCTCTTACATTCCCGGCGCCCGGGGCGTCCCCGATGTCAGCCTGGATGCCGACCCCAACAGCGGGTACCAGGTGACAGTGGGTGCCCAGCAGGAGATCGTCGGTGGCACCAGCGCCGCATCGCCAGCCTGGCTGGGCTTTTGGACGACCGCCCAGGCCGCTCACGGTGGTGCGCTGGGCTTCGCCAACCCGATCATCTACGCCGAGCCCAGATCGGCCTTTCACGACATCACCGCCGGGTCTCAACCTCCCTACCGAGCCACTCGGGGCTACGACTACACCACTGGCCGGGGAACCCCTGATGTCACCGCCTTCATCAACGCCGCTTGACCGTGTGAGCCGTTCTTGGACCATTTGAGGTACTTCAAGGGGCAGATCCGTTCAGAGAACGAGGGATGACCGGCAGGGCGGACTGATAGGCGCCGGGCTGGCGCATCATCTGGCGTCTCCAGCGCCAGGGGGTGGCCAGCACCGCCCTGGGCTCGTCCTCGAACATCCACCGGGCAAATGCCTGGCGGGTGAAGTCGCTGACCCGCACCGTCCGCAGGACTGCGTCCACCCCGCCCCGGTGGGCCAGTCCCCGTGAGCAGGCGGCGGCCATCCAGTGATCGGGCACCAGCCCCATCCTCACCCCTCGTCGATAGATGGCCGCCGCCCGCTCGGGGGCCTCATTGCCGGCCGCCAGGATGGCTCGGGCCGCCAGCTCGCCGGTCTCGAGGGCCTGGGCAATACCCTCACCGGTCATCGGGTCAGTGGCTCGGGCCGCGTCGCCCACGAACAGGGCCCGGCCACCTCCGGCGGTCAGCGGACTGGTGGCCACCCGGGCCGGGATGGGCCAGGCCCGGTGGGCCGACTCGGGCTGGGCTGACTCGCCGATCACCTCCCGGATGTGAGGCCGACTGAGCAGTTCGGTCCACTGCTCGCCCATGTCGCCGGTGGCCACGCCCGGTGACCGCCGGATGCCGAAGCCCACGTTGGCCCGGTTGTCCCCCAGCGGGAAGGACCAGACGTAGCCGGGCAGTAGCTCGGGCTCGAACCAGACCCACAGCCCGGCTGTGGCCGCTGGCCCCACGCCACTGAAGTACTGGCGAAAGGCGTGCCACTCACCCAGGTAGCCCGGTTCTGCGACTCCCATGGCCTTGCGCAGGGGCGACCACATGCCGTCCGCTCCGATGGCGTAACGAGCCGCCAGCTCGTCCCTCCCGACCAGGTCGACTACCACACTCCCCGAGTCGCGGCCCCCCGAGTCGCGGCCCCCGGCGTTTCCCCGGTACCCAGTGCACCCAGCGTCTCCCCGGGACCCAGCGCACCCGGCGGTCAACCGGGCTCCTACCATCCGATGGCCCTCCAGCACGGTGGCTCCGGCCTCCCGGGCCAGGTCGACCAGGGCGGCATCGAGGTCAGTTCGCCGGGCCACTGCCGCGTAGGTGCCACGGCCCCGCGGGAGGGCCAGTTCCACCACTCGACCGGCCGGGGAGCTGATCCAGACATCGTCCACCCGGGTCCACGAAGGCACTGCGTCGGGCTGGAGCCCCAGGGCCTGCAGACGTCGCAGGGCCCCCGTGGTCAGGCCGTCACCGCAGCACTTGTCCCTCGGGAAGCGGGCTTTGTCCACCAGGACCACCTCCCGACCGGCCCGAGCCAGAGTGATGGCGGCGGCCGACCCGGCTGGGCCAGCCCCCACCACCACCACGTCGGCCATCGAGGTCATCCCGGCCTCATCCGGTTCGCCGGTCCCCGCTCGCTCACTTGTGCAACAGGGCTCGCAGAGCCGGCTCCAGCTCGGGCTGGCGCCACTGGTAGCCGCTGGCCTCCAGCACGCCCGGAAAGATCCGTTGGCTGGCCAGCAGCATCTCCGAGGCCATCTCGGTGCCCAGGACCAGCGAGAGGCCGGCCTTGGGCGCCGGGACGAGTGCCGGCCGACCCAGCACCCGGCCCAGGACTCGGGTGTACTCGGCATTGGTCACCGGATGGGGGGCGGCGGCGTTGAGCGGCCCATGGATGCGCTCGTCACCCAGTGCCGCCACGATGGTCCCGACCTCGTCCTCGATGGAGATCCAGCTCCAATACTGGCGGCCTGTCCCCAGCCGACCGCCCAGGCCGAGCCGCAAGATCGGCAGCTGCTTGGCCAGCGCCCCGCCGGCCGGGCTCTGGACGATGCCGCTGCGGAGGTGGACCACCCGGATGCCCGCGGCCTCGGCGGCAGTGGTGGCCGCCTCCCATGCCTGGCACACCTCGGCCAGGAAGCCGGTCCCCGGGCTGCTCGACTCGTCCAGCATCTCGTCGCCACGGTTGCCGTACCAGCCGATGGCCGAGGCGCTCACCATGACCCTGGGGGGCGGGTTGAGCTCGGCCAGGGCCGAGGCCAGCAGGCGGGTACCGTGGACCCGGCTGTCGCGGATCTTGGCCTTTTGGGTCTCGGTCCAACGCCGGGCGCCCAGGCCCTCCCCGGCCAGATGTACCACTGCGTCAGGGCGCACACGGGCCAGGGCATCCCGGTCCAGGCTGCCCTGTTCGATGTCCCATCCCACCTCGTTGTCTCCTGAAACCTCGGTATCGCCCGAGGCCGCGCCGTTCCCTGGCTCACCGGGCGAACGGCGGACGAGGGGTGTCACCTGGTGCCCGACTCGGCCCAGGGCGGCGGTCAGGGCGGCACCGACCAGACCGTGGGAGCCACTTACCAGGATCCTCATGCTGCGACGCTACAGCTGGTCGATCAGGCGATGGGTCTGGGGTACCACCCGCACCCGGGGATGCAGCCGCAGGGCCAGATCCTGGAGCTCCAATACCAGCTCGGGGCTGGGCGCAGTGAGCACCGCCGCGAATGGGGTTACCGGCTGGAGGAAGATCTCCGAGGTGGGAGCGACCCGATGGACCATGGCCACCGCCGCCTCCAGCTGGGGGCGGGAGGTGTCGGGGCCGATGACCACCTTCACGAACAGGTGATGCCCGCCGGCCAGCTCCAGGAATCGGCGCTGGGTGTCGAGCTGGGTGCCCTGCCCGTCCACGCTGTCCAGCTTGATGTCAGCGCTGACGTGGTCCACCCAGGGCAGGACCTGGGCCAAGCGTCCGGGCAGGGTGGCGTTGGTCTCCAGCATGACCCTGTGACCCCGGGCCGCCAGGAGGGGCAGCAGGCGGGCCAACCGGCCAGCCTGCAGCAGGGGCTCGCCGCCGGTCACGCTGACCGAGTGATGGGGGAGTGCCCTCCACAGCCGGTCGACCGCCTCGACCACTTCCGCCAGAAGGAGCGGACTGGTGGCCTGCGCCCAGTCCCGCCGCCCGGGCGTCTGCTCCAGCCGACAGGGACCGCCCCGCTTCTCCAGCGCCTCGGGCTGGTCGCAGTAACGGCAGCGGATGTTGCACCCGGTGAGCCGAAGGAAGACCTGCCGCTCGCCCACCAGCGCAGCCTCCCCCTGGATGGCCGAGAACACCTCGGTGACCAGCATGCTGCTGGGAGTCATACCGCCAGGGCCGGGTCGGCCAGGCCGGCGGCCGCGAACCCACGTGCCCGCAGGTCGCAGGCATCGCACCCGCGGCACGGCCGGGGGCCCTCTCGGTAGCACGACCAGGTCAGCTCCAGGGGTGCGCCCAGCTCGGTGCCCAGCCTGACGATGTCGGCCTTGGACGCCTCGATCAGCGGAGCCCGAATGTCCACCGGGTGGCCCTCCAAGCCACGGCGCTGACCCACCTCGGCCACCCTGCGGAAGGCCTCCACGAACACAGGCCGGCAGTCGGGGTAGCCGCTGTAATCCACTGCGTTGACGCCCAGGTAGACAGCCTCGGCTCCCCGGGCCTCGGCCACCCCCAGGGCGACGGCCAGGAAGATGCTGTTGCGAGCCGGAACGTAGGTGGTCGGGATTGGCACCGAAGACACCGAGCCCGTGGGCGCAGGTACCTCGATGTCGGGGTCGGTCAGGGCCGACCCGCCCCACGCCCGGGCGTCGATGCTCACCACCAGTTGCTCGGCCCCGTACCGGGCGCATACCGCGGCGGCCCGTTCCAGCTCCACAGCGTGGCGCTGGCCGTAGTCGAAGCTGAGGGCCAGGGGGGCCGTGCCCCCGTCCCGCTGGGCCAGGGCCAGGCACACCGTCGAGTCCAGCCCTCCTGAGGCCAGGACCACGTGCTGGACCCGGGGACCCTCCATTCAGGCCAGCAGCTCGACCATTGAGTCCGGCGTCTCCCACAGGCGGATGGCCGCTACCGCCAGCCCGGCCGCCTCCACTGACTTCCAGGCATCGGCGGCGATCAGCTCGGCCGTCGGGTTGTCCAGGAAGTCGTTGATCAGGTGATGGTCGTAGCGGCTGATCACAGCCGCCTCGACCACCTCGGCCAGCCGGTCGAAGTCGATCACCACGCCCTGGTCTCCTATTGCTCCCTCCACTGTCACCTCCAACCGGTAGTGGTGACCGTGCATGCGCCGACACCGGCCCGGATGCCAGGGCAGGTGGTGGGCTGCCTCGAACGAGAAGGATCGGGTTACCCTGGCACGCACGCTCCGCTGAGCCTACCGGCCTATCCCGGGGCGCGAGCCTGGCTCCAAGGGCCCTTCGGTAGGCTCGATGTCGGTGGCGCAGCGAGCAACCAGCGACCGGTCGGGACGAGATGGCGGAGCGGGGCCATTGACCGCGGGTGCCTTCGGGGCCAATGCCTGGTTGGTGGACGACATGTTTGAGCAGTTCCGCCAGGACCCTTCCTCGGTGAGCCGGACGTGGCGGGAGTTCTTCGCCGACTACCCGCAAGCCGGTGAGCCCCAATCCGGAGCCCCCCAATCCGGAGACCCTGAATCCCAAGAGCCCGAAGTTCGAGAACCCGACGCTGGAGCAGCCCCAAGCGGAGTCAGGCGACCCCAGACGGCGTCGCCCATTCGCGGGGCGGCGGCCCGCATGGTCGCAAACATGGAGGCCAGTCTGGCTGTACCAACTGCCACCAGCGTCAGGTCGGTGCCGGCCAAGCTGCTGGAGGTGAACCGCACCATCCTCAACAATCACCTGGGGCGTACCACGGGCGGCAAGGTGAGCTTCACTCATCTGGTGGGCTATGCCGTGGTCCAGGCCATCAGGGCTGTACCCGCGATGAACGCATTTTTCGTGGAGGACGCTGACGGCAGGGGGACGGGAGGGGTCGTCCGACCTGAGCATGTTGGACTGGGCCTGGCCATCGATGTGGAGCGGGCCGACGGATCGCGCTCGTTGCTGGTGCCGTGCGTGAGGGCGGCTGACACCCTCGACTTCAAGAGCTTCGTGGCGGTTTACGAGGATCTGGTGCGCCGAGCCCGGGCCGGGCGCATGAATGTCGAGGACTTTGCCGGCGTGACCATGACCCTGACCAATCCGGGCACCATGGGGACGATTCACTCCGTTCCCCGCCTGATGTCGGGCCAGGGCGCCATCGTGGGAGTGGGTGCCATTGGCTACCCGGCCGAGTATCAGGGCGCCGATGCCGGCATGCTGGCCGAGTTGGGGCTGAGCAAGGTCATGACCATGACTTCGACCTATGACCATCGGATCATCCAGGGGGCGGACTCGGGTCTGTTTCTGGAGCGGGTGGACGAATTGCTCCGCGGCGGATACCACTTCTACGAGGGGGTGTTTCGAGCCATCGGCATCCCCTACGAGCCCGTGCGCTGGCGCCCGGACGTCAACCCGGTCGACAAGGAGCGAGCCCGCCTGGTCAAGCAGTCCCACGTTCAGACGCTCATCAACATGTACCGGGTGCGCGGCCATCTCATCGCCCACCTTGACCCTCTTGACGCAGATGAGCCCCATATGCACGAAGAGCTCGACCCAGCCACCTACGGCCTGACGGTTTGGGATCTCGATCGCCTTTTTCTCACCGACGGGTTGGCCGGCCGGGACATGCTCAGCCTGGGAGAGATCCTGGGCGTGCTCCGAGACGCCTACTGCCGCACCGTCGGGGTGGAGTACATGCACATCCAAGAGCACGACCAGAAGGCGTGGATCCAGGACCATGTCGAGGGGGTGCCCACCCAGCTCGATGCTGATGACCAGCGCTACATCCTCGGGCGGCTCAACGCGGCCGAAGCCTTCGAGCGATTCCTTCACACCAGGTACGTCGGGCAGAAGCGCTTCGGTCTGGAAGGGGCGGAGTCTGCCATTCCCCTGCTGGATGTCGTGCTGGACGAGGCGGCCCGGGCCGGGATGGACGAGGTGGTCATGGGGATGGCCCATCGGGGCCGGCTCAACGTGCTGGCCAATATCGTGGGCAAGTCGTACCGCGAGATCTTTCGGGAGTTCGAGGGCGACCTCGACCCTGAGACAGTGCAGGGGTCCAGTGATGTCAAGTATCACAAGGGGGCCAGCGGCAAATTCCGGGGTGCCTCGGACATCGAGATTCCGATTACCTTGGCTTCCAATCCCTCCCACCTGGAGGCGGTGGACCCGGTGGTCGAGGGCATGGTCCGAGCCCGCCAGGACGTTCTCGACGAGGGGGCTCGCTACCCGGTGCTGCCTCTGTTGGTACACGGTGACGCCGCCTTCTCGGGCCAGGGCGTGGTGGCCGAGACGCT
>QHCF01000173.1 GCA_003244275.1 Acidimicrobiales bacterium | reverse complement strand
GAGCACCGGCGCATCGGTGCCCTGGCCCACGCCCTCGGCATCGAGCTGATCACCGTGGGGGCCCCGACCTACGGCGGCCAAGAGGTGGCCGACGCGCGCTCTGCGGTCGTCCAGGTGGGCGACGTCGCCGCCGGCGTGGCCGTGCTGGTCAAGGCCAGCCGGGCCGCGGGAATGGAACGCCTGGCCGCCGCCCTCGTGGCCGGGCCCGCCGGCCCGGGCGGCGGAGCCGCCACAGAGGCAGTGGCCGGGCCCGCCCCGGCAGATGGGACGGCGCCGTGGTAGCGCTGTTGATAGCCCTGAGCGTCGGGTTGCTGGTCTCCATGATGGGCACACCGCTTCTGATCAGGGCTCTGCAGGAACGCGGCATCGGCCAGCAGATCAGAGAGGACGGGCCCCAGGGCCACATAACCAAGGCAGGGACCCCCACAATGGGGGGTCTCACCATGGTGGTGGCCACTGTCGCCGGATATGCCGCTGGCCACGTCAGAACGGGCGCGGTGTTCACCCTCGCCGGCGTACTCGTGGTGGCGGTGACCGTAGGGGCCGGCGGCGTGGGCCTCCTCGACGACTGGACCAAGGTGTCGCGCCAGCGCAGCCTCGGGCTCGACAAGACGGCCAAGACGTTGGGCCTCGTCGGCGTTGCCCTGGTCTTCGCCCTGCTGGCTGCCTACGAGGCCCACGTTCGCACCGACCTCTCGTTCACCCGCTCCGTCGGCGTGGGCCTGGGCGGCCCCCTGTGGTGTGTATGGGCGGTGCTGATCCTGCTGGGCACCACCAACGCGGTCAACCTCACCGACGGCCTCGACGGNNGGCTGGCCGGGGGTTCGTCCATCTTCGCCTTCTTCACGTTCGTGTTCATCGCCTTCTGGCAGTTTCGCCACCCCTCCTGTTACGCGGTGGGCCCGGCCCTCGACCTCTCGCTCGTCGCCGCCGCCCTCACCGGGGCGTGCGCCGGCTTCCTGTGGTGGAACGCCGCCCCCGCCCGCATCTTCATGGGCGATACCGGGTCGTTGGCCATAGGGGCGGCCCTCGGTGCTCTGGCGCTGACGACCAACACCCAGCTGCTGCTGCCTGTCGTCGGTGGCTTGTTCGTGATGGTGACCCTGTCGGTGGTCGTCCAGGTGGGAGCGTTCCGCCTCTTCGGGCGCCGGGTGTTCCGGATGGCGCCCATCCACCATCACTTCGAGCTCATGGGCTGGCCCGAGACAACGGTGATCGTGCGGTTCTGGATCATCGGCGGGCTGTTCGGGGCACTGGCCGTCGGGCTGTTCTACGCAGATTTCCTGTCACATGGATGCCGGGCGGTGGGGGGTGCCTGAGACGGCGCTCGTCGTGGGCATGGGCGCCAGCGGGGCGGCGGCGGCCCGCCACCTGCACGACAGAGGTGCCCGCATCGTGGCCGTCGACGACGCTCCCGGTGACGAGGCCCGCGCCGCCGCTGCCCGCCTCGGCCTGGAGCTGGTGGAGGCTCCTGATGTCGCCCGCCTGGCGGACCTCCTGGTAGGAGCCGACGTGGTGGTGCCCAGCCCGGGCGTGCCCCTGGCCCATCCCGTGTTCGGCCTGGCCGCCGAACACGGCGTCCCCGTGCGGGGGGAGGTGGAGCTGGCCTTCCGCTGGACTCATCACCCGGTGGTGGCCGTCACCGGCACCAACGGCAAGACCACGGTTACCGCCCTCACCACCGAGATGCTCACCGCCTCGGGCGTGCGGGCCATTGCCGGGGGCAACATCGGCTTGCCCCTGTCCGAAGCCGTGCGGCGCGATGTCGACGTGGTGGTGGCCGAGGTGTCCTCCTTCCAGCTGCGATGGACCGATACGTTCTGCCCCCAGGTCGGGGTCTGGCTCAACGTGGCCGAGGACCATCTCGACTGGCATCCAGGGATGGACGACTACGTGGCCGCCAAGTCCCGCATCTGGGCCCACCAGGGCAGCGACAACCTGGCCGTGGCCAACGCCGACGACCCGGTGGTCGCAGCCGCGGCCCGGAGTGCCCCTGGGAGAGTCGAGGCCTTCTCTGTGGTCGGAGAGGCCCACTGGCGAGTGGCCCGAGGCGCGCTCTGGGGACCACCGGGGCGGATCGTGGACGTGTCCGAGCTCCCGCGGGCCCTGCCCCACGACCTGGCCAACGCCATGGCGGCGGCGGCCGCCGCGCTCGGGGCAGGTGCCACCGTCGAGGGGGTGCGCGCCGCGTTGCGCGGTTTCCCAGGACTGCCCCATCGCCTCACCCTGGTTGCCCACGAGGACGGCATTGGCTGGTACGACGACTCCAAGGCCACCAACCCCCACGCCACCCTGGCCGCCCTTTACGGCTTGTCGTCGGTTGTGCTGATCGCCGGGGGGCGCAACAAGGGCCTCCACTTGGGGGTGCTGCGCCAGGGCTCGCACCATCTCCGTGCCGTCGTGGCCATGGGCGAAGCCGCTCCCGAGGTGGCCAGCGTCTTCGATGGCGTGTGCCCGGTGACAACGGTCAGCTCGATGGACGAGGCCGTGGCCGCAGCACGGGCCGGGGCCATGCCAGGCGACACGGTGCTGTTGTCCCCCGGTTGCGCATCGTTCGACCAGTACCCGTCGTACGCGGCAAGGGGGGACGACTTCGCCCGGGCCGTCATCACCCTCGTGGGGCTGCGTGCACCAGCGGTAGAGCCCAGCCAGGAGGAGCCCGGTGCCTGACTCTGCGACGATGAGCCGCGACCGCAGCTGGGCCGCCCTGCCGGCAGTGGTTGGCTTGTTGTGCGGCATCGGCCTGATGATGGTGCTGTCGGCCTCGTCGGTGCAGGCCATGCGCGCCTACGGCAGCCCCTGGGTGTTTTTCGAGCGCCAGCTGGTTTGGTCTCTTGCCGGAGCGGTGGCCCTGTGGGTCGCAGCGCGCGTCGACTACCGGAGATGGCGCAGGCTGGCCGTTCCCCTCCTCGTGGGTTGCGGGGTCCTGCTCTTCCTCGTGCTCGTGCCCGCCCTGGGCGTGACCGCCGGCGGCTCTTCACGTTGGATCGGTGTCGGCCAGGCTCGATTCCAGCCCTCGGAGGTGGCGAAGCTGGCCCTTCTGCTGTTCACCGCCGACCTGCTGGCCCGCCGCACCGAGCGCCAGGGACCCGACGCCGTCGTCCTGCGCCCGGTGCTGCTGGTTGCCGGGTTGTTCGGCCTGCTCGTCCTCAAGCAACCTGACATGGGCACGGCCATGATCCTGGTGCTGGTGGTGCTGGCGGTGCTGTTCGTAGGCGGTGTGCCTCTCTCCCGCATGACGGTCTTGGGTCTGGTCGTCACCATGGGCGGGCTCCTCGTGAGCCTGGCCGAGGGTTACCGCCGGGCCCGGCTCTTCTCCTTCATGAACCCTTGGAAGGATCCCTCCAATACCGGCTACCAGATGGCCCAGTCGTTGGTGGCGCTGGGTACCGGCCACCTGACCGGTGTCGGGCTGGGTGCCAGCCGGGCCAAGTGGGGTTTTTTGCCCAACGCCCACACCGACTTCATCTACGCCATCATCGGCGAGGAGCTGGGCCTGGTGGGCACGCTCCTGGTCATCGGGCTGTTCGGTGGCTTCGCGGTTCTCGGGGTGCGGGCCGCCCTACGGGCGCCCGACCGCTTCGGTACGCTGGTCGCCGCCGGGATCACGGTGTGGGTGGTAGGCCAGGCCATCATCAACGTGGGCGCGGTGATCGGCATCCTCCCCGTCACCGGTGTGCCGCTGCCCTTCGTGTCCTTCGGCGGCTCGTCGCTCGTCATCACCATGGCGGCGGTGGGCATCCTGGCCAACGTGGCCCGCCAGGCGGATCGGCGCGATCTCGGCCCCAGCCGGTGAGCACATGGGCGCTGATAGCGGGAGGGGGTACTGCCGGCCATGTGCTCCCCGGGCTGGCCGTAGCCCGGGCCTTGGTGGAAGCCGGGCACCCCGCCGACACCATCCATTGGGTTGGGAGCGTGTCGGGCCAGGAGGCCCAGCTGGTTCCCGCGGCTGGCTTCGGAGTTACTCTCCTTCCCGGTCGGGGCATCGAACGTCGGTTGTCCCGAGCCAGCGTGGGCGCGGCGTGGGGGCTCCTGCGCGGCGGCCTGCGGGCCGTGGGCGAGGTGGCCCGCCGGCGGCCGGCGGTGGTCGTCTCCCTCGGTGGCTTCGCCAGCGTCCCCGCCGCGGCCGCCGCCGTGGTCCTGGGAGTACCGCTGGTCCTCTGCGAGCAGAACGCCGTCCCCGGGGCCGCCAACAGGCTCCTGGGGCGGTTCGCCGCCGCCGCTGCTGTCTCGTTCCCCGGAACGCGTCTGCCGCGGGCTCGCCTCACTGGCAACCCGGTGCGCCCCGAGGTACTGGCCGTGGACCGCAGCACCGACCGCGCCGACGCCTGCCACGCTCTGGGCCTGCCCGCGGGACGCCGGGTCGTCGCTGCCTTCGGCGGTTCGCTGGGCGCGCTGCGGGTGAACCGCGCCGTCCTGGGCGCCCTCGACCTGTGGGCCGACCGCGCCGACCTGACGGTGCGCCACGTGGTGGGTAGGCGCGACTGGCACATGATCGCCGCCGCCGTCCCGGCCCTTCCCGACGGGGGCCTGGTGTACGCCCCGGTGGAGTACGAGGATCGCATGGACCTGGTGCTGGCCGCCGCCGACCTGGCCGTGTGCCGGGCGGGCGGGTCGGTCACCGCCGAGCTGGCCGCGGTGGGGCTCCCGGCCGTGCTGGTCCCCCTTCCCGGGGCCCCCGGCGACCACCAGACGGCCAACGCCCGTCACCTGGCCGGTGCCGGGGCCGCGGTCATCGTGGCCGACGCCGAGCTGGACGGCGCCCGCCTGGCGGCCGAGGTCGATGCTCTGCTCGACGACCCCGTCACCCTCGACGCCATGGGGCGGGCTGCCTCTCGCTTCGGCCGCCGCGACGCCGCTGCGGAGGTCGCCGCCCTGGTCGAGGAGCACGCTCGTGGTGGTTAACAGCAGCCACGGCGTTGGGGCCACTCACGGCGTTGGGGCCACTCAGGCCGGGCAGGCTGGGCAGGCCGGTCTCGGCGGCCGCCGGCACATCCACGTGGTGGGCATCGGTGGTGCAGGCATGAGCGCCATCGCCGAGGTGCTACTGGC
>QHCF01000078.1 GCA_003244275.1 Acidimicrobiales bacterium | reverse complement strand
TCACCAGGGCCGCCCCAGTCACCCGAGCCGCCCCAGTCACCAGGGCCGCCCCAGTCACCCGAGCCGCCCCGGCACCCCGACGGCCGGCTCGCAGCACCCCCGCCCCTCGGCCCGCCGCCCGTCCGGCTCCTGGTCTGCCAACCCCAGAGGCCGCGGCCGCGGCCCCCACGTTACCCCGCTCTGTCCACCGCACCGATTCCGCCGCCCAGAACCCCAGCGCCGAGCGTCGAGCCTCCCCACCGCTGCCGCCGGTGCGGGCCAGTAGTCGACCAGAACCGAGTCCACCACGGCGCCCGATCGGGGCTCGGTTGCTGGTCGGGACGGCTATCCTCGTGGTGCTGGGTCTGCTCAGCTTCCTGGTGGCCACCCAGATCGGTATCGACGGTCAGCGGGTGGACAACGCGTCCACCACCAATCGGCTCTCTCGCCAGCTCCGGGCCCAGCAGGCGTTGGACGTCGCCTTGGCCAGCCGGGTGACGGCCATAGAGGCCATACTCCATCATCAGCCAGATCCGGCCGTAGTGGCCAAGACGGTGGGGGCGGCCGTGTTCACCGTTCTCAGTGGCAAAGATCTGGGGTCATCCTTCGTGGTGACGTCCAGCGGCTCGACCTCCTCGTTGGTGACCAACTACCACGTGGTGGCCACCACCTATGAGTCGGGCGGTCGCAGCGTGTCGCTGCGCCAGGGCTCCATCCAGCTGACCGGCACCATAGTCAAGGCCGACAAGGCGGCTGACCTGGTCCTGATTCAGGTCCCGATGACGCTGCCGGTCCTGGCTCGGGACAAGGTTGTGCCTTCGGTAGGCACGGGCGTCCTGGCGGTGGGGTCACCATTTGGCCTGGGAGGCACGGTATCCAGCGGCATCGTCTCGGCCATGCGCAATGGGTTGATCCAGTTCTCGGCTCCCATCAGCCCGGGCGACAGTGGCGGTCCGCTCGTCGATGCCTCCGGCCAGGTGATCGGTATCACTGAGTCGAAGCTGGTGGGAGCGGGCGCCGAGGGTCTGTCCTTCGCCATACCCGTCGCTGTGCTGTGTCGCACCGTCGCCTCGTGCTGAGCGACTGACAGGTGGAGGTCGGCTTCATCCTCGACGGGCGAGCGGTGGAGGTCCCCGACACCGGCGACTCCCTGCTGGAGGTACTTCGCCAACGCCTCGGAGTGCGCACGGCCAAGGATGGTTGCAGCCCCCAGGGCCAGTGCGGGTGCTGCACGGTCTGGGTGGATGGGACTCCGCGGGTGGCCTGCGTGACCCCGGCCCGGCGGGTGGCCGGCCGCAATGTGACCACTCTGGGGGGTCTGGACGCCGACCGACGTCGGGCCTGGGCCGAAGCGTTCGCGGCCACCGGGGCCAGCCAGTGCGGGTACTGCACCCCCGGCATAATCATGCGACTGGCCGGGCTGGAGACCAGGCGGGAGCTGGACGACGATGCGGTGAGCCGGGCACTGCTGGCCCACCAGTGTCGTTGCACCGGCTGGCAGACCATCCTCGAAGCGGCCCGAGTGATATCGCCGGGACACTCATCCATACCAGCCGAGAGTCGGCCGGGCGCACCCCCGCCGGTAACGCTGACCGGTGGCTGCGCCCGGCGTGACCTCGGAGCGGCTGCCCGTAGGGCGACCATCGAGGGAGGCAGCCCTCAGCAGGTCGGGCTGGCGGTGGTACTCGGCCAGGGCGGGTTTGCCGACGACACTGCGCCTCCCGATGCGCTGGTGGCGGTGTTCGACGGGAAAGGAGACTGGACGGTCGCCGAGACGCTGGCGGAGGCCAGAGCCAGGGCCGGCAAGGTCCAGGGCCGAAGGAGCACCGTTGGCCTGCACTATCCCCTGGAGGTGCCCCCGGGAGTCTGGGACCTCTGCCTGCGCACCACCTGGGTGGAGCCCGCCTATCTGGAGACCGATGCCTCATGGTGTCGGCCGGGCGGTGAGCCATCTTCCCCTCTGGCCAACGGTGGGGCCTTCGGCGCCAAGATGTCCTCTGCGGCCCCGGCCGCCGCCCGCCGCCTGGCCGACGAGCTCGGCCGAACCGTGCGAGTGGTGCTCTCCCGTGAGGATGTCGTGCGCACGGGCCCCAAGCGTCCGCCGATGGCAGCCGGAATACGGCGGGACGGGACCGGGATCATGCGGGTGGGGCGAACGCCGGGGATCGCGGCGGCAGTGGCCCAGGTGGCTCCTGGGCTGTTGGTGGAGGAGGACGAAGTGGTCGGCCCCCCGACGTCGGCGCAGATCCGTGGGGCAGGGTGGGCAGAGGCGGCGGTCCTGGCCGCTGTCGCCAGCCGGCTCGACGACGGGACCGGGCCGATCCGTGTGGTGGGGCCCTCGGGCGGGCACGCTGAGGCGTGGGTGGCCGATGACTGGTTGCGGGTGAGGGTATCCTGCGGAGATCCTCTGGATGAAGTGGTCCTGCGCTCCTATTGCATCGGGGCAGCCCACATGGCCATGGGGTGGGTCCGTTCTGAGGGGATCGCAGTTGACCCGGTGTCTGGAGCTCCTCAGGACTTGACCATCCGATCATTCGGCATCCTGGGGGCGAGCCAGATGTCCCCGGTGGAAGTCGAGGTGGTTGACGAGGGTGGGCCACCGGTGAACGGGTCGGACGCCGTCCTGGCCGCGGTTGCGGCCGGCGTCTGGATGCACGATGGGCTGCCGGTGGAGTGGCCGACCACGCGAACGGAGAAGAGATGATCAAGCCGGTGGGTCCATACACGCCCCTGGTCCGGGCCGGCGAGTGGCTCGTCTGCTCAGGTCAGCTCGGCCTGCGGGCAGGGGCGTTGGTTGCCGGGGTGGCCTCTCAGGTTGCTCAGGCCGTTGCCAACCTGGAGGCGTTGCTGCTGGCAGAGGGTGCCAGCTTGGCCGATGTGGTCAAGACCACCGTCTTCCTGGCGGACATCGGCGACTACCAGGCGATGAACGAGGCGTACACGGCCGCCTTCGGTGCCCACCGCCCGGCCCGCTCGGCAATGGCGGTGGCCGGTCTGCCGCTCGGCGCCCTGGTGGAGGTGGACGCATGGGCCTGGGTCAGAGCTTCCAGCGGGGTTGGCCAAACCGGTAGCCCACCGATCTGACCGTCTGGATGAGGGCGGCGTGCTCCTCGCCGAACTTGGCTCGCAGCCGGCGCACATGGACGTCGACTGTGCGGGCCCCCCCAAAGTATTCGTATCCCCAAACCCGGCTGAGCAGGGTCTCTCGGGTGAACACCTTGCCGGGCCGGGTGGCGAGGAATCGGAGCAGCTCGTACTCCATGAAGGTCAGGTCAAGGGGCCGACCGGCCATCGCCGCCTGGTACGTCTCCAGATCGATCACCAGGGGACCGTGCTCGACCAGCTCCGGCCGGGTGCCGCGTCCCGTCCTCCAAAACAGATGGGCCAACCGGGCCGACAGCTCGGCACCCTCGGCAGGCGCCACGCAGAAGTCGTCGAACAGGTCCTCACGCAGATCGAGCTCCCCCAGCATGGCGCGAGTGACGACCAGCAGGACCGGCTTGAGGGGTTCCTCGCCCTTGCGCAGCGCCCGGCACAGGGCGAAGGCGGCCT
Source organism: Acidimicrobiales bacterium (assembly GCA_003244275.1). Taxonomy (GTDB): domain Bacteria; phylum Actinomycetota; class Acidimicrobiia; order Acidimicrobiales; family QHCF01; genus QHCF01. The sequence goes on along the minus strand of QHCF01000078.1, from coordinate 1,401 downwards.
CGGCGCCGTCTTCCCCGTCACCATTCATGTCCCCAGCATCTATGGACCCGGCGCAGATCACCGCACCTGACCACCCGCCGTCAGGTTCGCCGGCGGCCGCCTGCTCAGGATGGGACACCGACAGCCACGGGTACTCGGCCCGGTCCAGAGCCTGGCCCAGGGCGGGCGGAGGCGGGTCGGGAAAGACGAGGAGCGGTTCCACCCCTACAGGCGAGGGAGGTAACGGTCCAGCTCGAACTGGCTCACCTGGGTCTTGTAGTCGGCCCACTCGGCCCGCTTGTTGCGGATGAACCATCCGAAGACATGCTCGCCCAGGGCCTGGGCCACCAGCTCGGAGCGGGCCATCACATCCACCGCGTCGTTGAGGCTCCCGGGCAGCGAGCTGATTCCCTCGGAGGCCAGCTCCTCGGGCGTCATGGCGTAGAGGTTGGCTCCGGCTTCGGGCGGGAGCTCGTAACCCTCGGAGATGCCCTTCATCCCTGCGGTCAGGATCACGGCAAAGGCCAGGTAGGGATTACAGGCTGGATCGGGCGCCCGGTACTCGACCCGAGTCGAGTCGACCTTGCCGTGCTTGACGATCGGCACCCGGACCAGGGCCGAGCGGTTGTTGACGGCCCACGAGACGTGGACCGGGGCCTCGTACCCGACGACCAGGCGCTTATAGGAGTTGACCCACTGGTTGGTCACGGCGGTGATCTCGCTGGCGTGATGGAGCAGGCCGGCGATGAAACCCTTGGCCGTCTTGGACAGCCCGTGCTCGTCACCGGGATCACAAAAGGCGTTGGTGTCCCCCTCGAAGAGCGAGAAGTGGGTGTGCATGCCCGAGCCCTGGACCCCAGCCAGCGGCTTGGGCATGAAGCTGGCATAGACGCCTCTCTCCTGGGCGATCTCCTTGACCACCAGGCGGGTGGTCATCACCGCATCGGCCATGGTCAGGGCGTCGGTATAGCGAAGGTCGATCTCGTGCTGGCTGGGGGCGTCCTCGTGCTGGGCGTACTCCACCGGGATGCCCATGTCCTCCAGGGTGAGCACCGTCCGCTTGCGCAGGTCGCCGGCCAGGTCGGCCACCGTCAGCTCGAAATACGAGCCGGAGTCGATGGGCCGGGGGCCATGGCTGGGCTCGGCCTCGGCAAAGTAGAAGTACTCCACCTCGGGAGCGGCGTAGAAGGAGAAGCCCCTTTCCTGGGCCGCGTCCAGGGCCCGGCGCAGGACCTGGCGGGGGCACCCCTCGAAGGGAGTGCCGTCCAGGTAGGAGATGTCGCAAAAGACCCGCGCCACCGGGGCGTCGTCCCTCCACGGCAGAAGCTGGAAGGTCTTGGCGTCGGGGCGGGCCAGGACGTCACTCTCCTGGACCCGGCTGAAGCCCTCGATGGCCGAGCCGTCGAAGGTCATGCCCTCCTC
>QHCF01000148.1 GCA_003244275.1 Acidimicrobiales bacterium | reverse complement strand
GGGGCGGCATGGCCGAGGTCTACCTGGCCCGGGACCTGCTGCTCGACCGACCGGTGGCGTTGAAGGTGCTGTTCCCGGAGTTCTCGGGGAACCAGTCGTTCGTCGAGCGCTTCCGTCGTGAGGCCCGGGCCGCGGCCAACCTCAACCATCCCAACATCGTCTCGATCTACGACTGGGGGGAGGAGAACGGCACCTACTTCATCGTCATGGAGTACATCGACGGCCTCACCCTGCGCGAGGTCATCCGCGCCGACGGGCGCCTGGCTCCCGTCCGGGCCGCGGCCATCGGGGCCGACATCGCCGCCGCCCTCGACTTCGCCCACCGGGGCGGGGTCGTCCACCGTGACGTCAAGCCCGGCAACGTCCTCATAACCGCCGACGGCGAGGTCAAGGTGGCCGACTTCGGCATTGCCCGGGCGGCTGGGACCGACGAGAGCCTGACCCAGACCGGGGCGGTCATGGGTACTGCTACCTACTTCTCGCCTGAGCAGGCCCAGGGCGAAGGGGTGGATGCCCGCAGCGACATCTACTCCCTTGGTGTGGTGCTCTACGAGATGGTGACAGGCAATCCGCCGTTCTCGGGCAACAATCCCCTGGCCATTGCGTACAAGCACGTGCGTGAGCAACCTCCCACCCCCCGCTCGCTCAACCCGGCCATTCCCCCGGACTTCGAGGCGATAGTGCTCAAGGCCATGGCCAAGGCGCCTGAGGATCGTTACGACACCGCCCAGGCGCTGCGGGCCGACCTGTTGCGCTTTCGCCAGGGACGGGCGGTGCAGGCCACCCCCACCGTGGCGACTACCGTCCCGGACTCCACCCGGGTCCTGGGCGCGGTGCCAGCCGGTGCCAATGACACTGTGGCCACGGCGCCAGCCAGGCGGGCCGTCCCCGAGGAACGCGGTCCCAATCGGCGCACGGGGGCATACGTCGCCTTGCTGGTCGGCCTGCTGGCCGTCCTGGCCGTCGTGCTGTTCCTGCTGGCCCACACCCTGGGCCTTTTCGGCGGTTCCACACCCGCCACCGCATCCGTCCCCTCGGTACTGGGCAACAGTGTGAGCCAGGCCACCCAGGCTCTCCAGCACGACCATTTCAAGGTGGCCACCAGCCCACCCAATGCCACGTCGGGCACGGTTACGGATGAGAACCCCAAAGCTGGCACCACCCAGCCCAGCGGTACGCTGGTTACCCTCACGGTTGGCCCCAACCAGGTGAACATCCCTGACGTCACCGGCAAGGCCGAAGCCGACGCCTCCTCCACCCTCCGGGCGGCCGGGTTCAAGGTGCAGGTTCAGCAGCAGCCGAGCAGCTCCGCCCAACCCGGTATCGTGCTCAAACAGGACCCGACGGGGATGGCTGCCCAGGGTTCCACCGTGACCCTGACGGTGGCTGCTGCTCCCACTCAGGTGACGGTTCCCAACCTCAGCGGCGACACGGTTAGCCAGGCCGGGGCCGCCCTGGGCCGGGCCAACCTGACGCCAGGAAGCACCACCAGCGAGCCGTCATCGTCCATTCACGCCGGCAACGTCATCCGCACCAGCCCGCCGGCCGGTGCCGCCGTCTCGCCCGGGTCCAGCGTCGACCTGGTCACCTCGAGCGGGAGCCAGCAGGTCACGGTGCCGGACGTGACCGGACAGAGCCAGGGCCAGGCCGCCGCCACCCTCATTGCCGACGGCTTCCGGGTGGTCAAGGCCTATCAGCCGACCAGTACCCAGAGCCTCAACAACACCGTGGTGGCCGAGAGCCCGACCGGCAGCACCACCGTGACTGCTGGGTCGACGGTGACCATCACCATCGGCCAGTACGCGGCCGCCACCACCTCGACCTCCAGCTCATCGACCACCAGCACAACCGGCCCGGGGGGTACCACGCCGACGACCTGAGCGGCAATTTTTCGCGAAAGAGTGTCGATACCGCCCGAGCCCCTCGCCCACCTTCAGGCGGTTTGTCTTGCGCCGGCCAGGAAGGTCTCCACGATTCGCCGGCCGACGCGGGTCAGGATGGACTCGGGGTGAAATTGGACGCCCTCGACCGCCAGTTGGCGATGACGTAGTCCCATGATGACCCCGTCGCCCGCCTCGGCTGTGATCTCGAGGCTGGGCGGGAGTGATGTCCGCTGCACGACCAGAGAGTGGTAACGAGTGGCCTGGAAGGGGTCGGGCAGGCCGGCCAGCACTCCCTGACCCTGGTGGCGTACCAGCGAGGTCTTGCCGTGCATGATCTCGGGAGCGGAGATGACCTGGCCTCCGAAGGCCTGCCCGATGCACTGATGGCCCAGGCACACCCCCAGTACCGGCATCCGATCGCTCAGCTCCCGGATCAGGGGGACGCTGATGCCAGCGTCCTCGGGCCGGCCGGGGCCTGGGGAGATGACCGCGGCGTCGGGCTGCAGAGCGATAGCCTCGGCCACTCCGATGGCGTCGTTGCGGTACACCAGGGGCTCGGCCCCCAGCTCGCCCAATTGCTGGACCAGGTTGTAGACAAACGAGTCGTAATTGTCGATGACCAGCACGCGGGCCGGCCTGGTCGTGAGGTTCACGGTGCTGCTGACGCCGTCGGCCATGCCCCAGCTTGGCACGGCTCATCTGAGTGCACGGCGCCTCGGAGCTAGCCTGGCCGCCATGTCGGCGGGTTCTGGGCGGTTGAGTGCCAAGTCGGGAGAGCCAACGGGGAAGAAGGTGTCGGCAAGCAAGGGCTCCAAGGCCAAGGCGCCGGTTGGCAAAGCTTCCAAGACCAGGGCGTCCGTCGCCCGGTCCCAGAACCACCACGGCCGGGTAACCGCGCCGCAATCGGGCCGCTACACCCCGCCGGTCCCGCGCTCGGTCAAGGTGAGCCCCCGCTGGGTGCCCGTGCTCATGTTCGCTCTGCTCATCGCCGGCTCTTTGCTGGTGGTTGTGAACTACACCGACGTGTTGCCGGGAGGGGCATCCAACTGGTACCTGCTGGGCGGCATCGGCCTGATCTTCGCCGGGTTCATCACCGCCATGAAGTATCACTGACGCCTACCGTTGATTGCCAGACAGCGGACTTACACCGTTGTGATCCTCCCCAGGTATGTCCACAGCCTGGGGACAAGCTGCGGTGGTTCGATCACCTGGTGCTGCCCGGCGCGCTCTTGGTGGCGCTCAGCCAAGGCGCTCGATGACCAGGGCGTTGGCCGTCCCGCCCACCTCACCCGCGGCCGCCAGGCCATAGCGGGCGCCGCTGTTCTCCAACTGGTGGACCAGGGTGGTCACCAGCCTGGTACCGGAGCAGCCGAGGGGATGGCCGAGGGCAATGGCTCCTCCATTGACGTTGACTCTCGCCATGTCTAGGCCCAGTGACCGGGCCCAGGCCAGCACAACCGACGCAAACGATTCGTGCATCTCGATCAGGCCGATGTCGTCCAGGGTCAGGTTGGCCCGCTCCAGGGCCTTGGCAGTAGCCGGGATCGGTCCGCTGAGCATCGTGACCGGATCTACACCGGCCATGGCAAAGGCGCGCAATCGAGCTCGGGGCACCAGACCCAGTGCCTCCGCTCGCCCCTCACTCATGACGAGCACGGCGGCCGCTCCGTCGGCCATCTGGAACGAGTTGCCGGCGGTGATCGAGCCGCCAAGTCGAAAAGCAGGCCTCAGCCGGCCCAGGCTCTCCATTGTCGTGAGGGGACGTATCCCCTCGTCTTGGCTCGTCACCTCACCGGTCTCGTGGCCCTGAGCGTCGCGCACCTTCATCGGTATGATCTGGGCTGCAAACCGGCCCTCGGTGCTGGCCCGGGCCGCCCGCTGGTGGCTGGTAACGGCATAGGCATCGAGATCGTGGCGAGACAGCTGCCATCGGTCGGCGATCGCCTCGGCCGCAATCCCCTGGGGTACCAGGCCCCCGACCGGGGCATAGCGAGCGGTCATGGCCGGCCCAAAGGGGGCGCCCAGTCCGGGGACCATGGACGCCCCCATCGGAGCTCGGGTGGTCGACTCGACTCCTGCCGCCACCACCACCTCGTAGGCTCCCGCCATGACGCCCTGAGCCGCGAAGCTGACCGCCTGCAGGGAGGATGCGCACTGACGATCGACGGTGGTGGCGCAGACCGACTCCGGAAAGCCGGCGGCCAGGACTGCGTTTCGCCCGATGTTGAGGGCCTGCTCTCCCACCTGTATGACGCAGCCCATGATCACGTCCTCGACCAGGACCGGATCCAAGTCGTTGCGCCCCACCAGGCCAGCCAGTACCTCGCCCGCCAGGTCGGCCGGATGCCAGCCGGCCAGTTGACCATTGCGTCTGCCCAGGGGACTACGCACGGCGTCGATGATGACGGCGGTGGGCACTGGGCCGATGCTAGAAGGCCCAGCCTGGAAGGCCCCGACACCGGGTCCCAGGGTACAGAGTCACACCCCAGCGTTACGGTCGTGAGGTGGGCAAGTCGCCAGATTCATGGGCAGGCTTCCGCCAGGGTGAGGCGGCGGCGGCCGCTCTGCGGCGGTGGCGGGCTATGCCCGAGCACCGGAGGGCCACGCTGGCGGGTATCCGCCTGGTCACTGTGCTCGACCCGGAGTACCCAGCCAATCTACGTACGGTGGCCGCCCGACCGCCGTTCTTGTTTCTGCGGGGCACGCTGGTCCCGGCCGACTGGCGAGCGGTCGCGGTGGTGGGGACCCGGTTACCGTCGCCGGCGGCCAGGGCCCGAGCTGGGGCCATGGCTCGGGTCCTGGCCGAGGCCGGCTTCACCGTGGTGTCCGGTCTGGCCCGGGGCATCGACTCCGCCGCCCACCTGGGCGCCTTGGAGGCCGGGGGGCGTACGGTGGCGGTGCTCGGCACCGGGATCGAGCGCATGTACCCCGCGGAGAACGCCGCGCTGGCCGAGCGAATCGCTGGCTCTGGCGGTCTCGTGTCCCAGTTCTGGCCCACCGCCGGACCCACCCGGACGACCTTCCCCATGCGCAACGCGGTATCGGCCGGGTTGGCCCTGGCCACCGTGGTGGTGGAGGCATCAGCCACCAGCGGAGCCCGCCACCAGGCCCGCCTGGCCCTCGGTCAGGGCAGGCTGGTGGTCCTGCCCGATGAGCTGGTCGGAGCTGAGGCGTGGGCCCGGGCTGTGGCCGCACGCAATGGCGTGGCGGTGGTCGGGGACCTGGGCGGACTGGTGGGCATCCTGGATCGACAGGCCCGCCTCGAGGCGACGACCAAGGGGCAGCCGTCGCCCTCGGTGTCGGGACCCGAGCAGCTACGGTTGCTGTGAGGAGGGTCCGTGGCCGGCGCCCTGCTCAGCGATACTCGATTCGCCTCCACTCCGCCAGCTGACTTAGGCCCAGCTGACTTAGGCCCAGCTGACTTCGGCCCAGCTGACTTCGGCCTGGCTGATGCCCTGGCTCGCCTGTGCCGGCCGGTGCCACCGAGTGGCCCTGGCGTGTGCGCCTTGTGCCACGGTTGCCCCCGCCCCGGCTTTGCCACCTGTTGGTCCTGTGCCCGGGTGGCCGGCCAGCTCGGATGGGTCTGCCCGCTGGTGGTGCCGATGAGCCTGTACGTGGTCCGCAGCCCGCTCCACGATTGCCTCCGCCGGTACAAAGACGCGGCTCGACAGGACAGTCGACGCCGGGCCGCCAGGTCCGTGACCACCCTCCTGGTCCGCTTCCTGGTGGACCACGGCGACTGCCTCCGGACAGCGGCAGGTACAGGGTGGGACTACCTGAGCACCGTGCCTTCGTCAACCGGGCGAACCGGTACCCATCCCCTGGAGGCGGCCCTTGGTCAGGTGCGTGAGTTGGCCGCCCGGCACCGGCCCACTCTGTGCCGCGGTCCTGGTCGGTTGGGACACACCAGAGCCAGCGTGAACGGATTTTCCACCTGCCGACCGGTCGACGGTGACCGGGTACTGCTGGTCGACGACACCTTCACGTCGGGGGCTCGGGCCCAGAGCGCAGCCGCCGCCCTGCATCGGGCCGGCGCTCAAGTGGTTGCCATCGTCCCGGTGGGCCGGGTCATCGACCCCAGCCACAGTCCCCATGTGAGCGCCTACTGGGCGACCCGAGTGAGCGAAACATTCGACCTCGGGCGATGCTGTCTGGACGGTGGAGCGAGCCGATCGCCCGGGGCCGGCTCAGTGTGACCGCCGGTAGAACCCCTGGCGGAGGGCCGGGCCGACTCCTTGCTGAGTCCCGGCTGAGTGACTCTGCGCCCGCCGGCTGTCGCCTCGGCCACCATGGGACCTAGGTTGGCTGCCGCCATGAGCACCGACACCAGCTGGTATCTCGACATCAACCATTTCTCGAGGGACACCTCGTGGCTGCACTCCTTCCTGGCGGCCTACGCCCTGTGGGGTGGCCTGGTCCTGCTGGCGGCCGCCATGGTGGGCGCCTGGTGGTTCTCGGCTCGCCGGGGACCGGACTCCCCTCGCCGGGTGGCCACCGCCTGGCTGGGTGGTGCCGGTGCCGTGGTAGCTCTGGGTGCCAACCGGGTCATTGGAGGGGCGGTGAACCGGACCCGACCGTGTCATGTCTTCCATCACACCCTGGTGCTGCTCAGCTGTGCCAATGATGCCTCCTTCCCGAGTGACCACGCCATGATCGGGGGTGCCCTGGTGGCCGGCGTATTCCTGGTCAGCCGCCGTCTGGGTCTGGCGGCGCTGGTGGCGGCGCTTCTCCTGGCCTTCTCCCGGGTCTACGCCGGCGTTCACTACCCCGGCGATGTGGGAGCCGGCCTGCTCATCGGGGCGGCCATTGACGCATTGGTGGTGCTCCTCCTGCGGCCCTTGGTGACGGTGGGGACCAGGCGCCTGGTCCGAACTCCGCTCCAGGCGCTGGTCACAGTGGCCGGTAGACGCCTCTCCGGGCCGATCAGCCGGTAAGGCGAGCTTCGCCCACGCTTACCTGGCGGCCCGGTCCCAGCCGGGTGATCCAGACCAGCACTGCGGCTCCCGAGCGACCTCGCAGATCAACCGAGACGCGGCCAGAGACGTTGGTGGCGGCCGCCGCCGGAGATCCCCAGGCGGCCAGGTCGGTCTTTGGGGCGCCGGACACGTAGGCCTTGGCATCCCAGCCCGGGGTTGAGGTCACCAAGGTGAGGTGGCCCAGGCGCTGGCCGCTGGAGAGTTCAAGGACGAAGCCCACCCCCTGCTTGAGATGGCCGAAGTCCTGGGTGGCGTACTGGTCAGTGTGCCAGGAGGTGGCCGGATTGCCGTCGTAGAGCTTGGCCAGGTCAGCGTCGTCCTCCATGCCGTCCCCCATGGGATCAAAGGCGGTGGCCCCGATGACACGTATGTCAGACACTGCCGGAGCGGTGGCCGAGGCCCCAGGGGCCGGCGCCGTTAAGGGCCGGGCATGGAGGACGAGCACCACGGCCGCGATGATGGCTGCCACCAGCACCACCGCCGCGACCGCCGGCACCAGGCGTCGGGTGTTGGGTCGATTGGCGCCACGCTGGCGTTGGCTAGGCCCGCTGTCGCGGGCGCTCGGGTCCTGGAGCCGGTCGCTCGGGCCGTGGCGCCGGTCGCTCGGGCTCCGACCATGGTCGCCGGGACTTCCACCCCGCTCGCTCGGGGGCCACCCTGGGCGGTTGAGGGTGACCGTCGCGCTGGCGCGGGCTGGCCGGCTCAGGCGCTGGTATGCGGTCTCGGCCGGGCGCTCGGCGGTGATGAGCCCGGACAGAGCCGGCTCCCCGTTCCTGAGTTCCTTAGCCAGGTCGGCAGCCGTCGGGTAGCGGTCGTCGGGGGACTTGGCCAGGGCCCGCAGGACCACCGCCTCCAGCCAGAGGGGAATTCCCGGGACGATCGTCGTCGGGGCGGGCGGCTCGGCCCACACGTGCTTCACCGCCAGGGCCAGGTCGGTGTCGGCATCAAAGGGGGTTCGCCCGCACAGCATCTCGAAGATGACCACGCCGAGCGAGTAGATGTCGCAGCGACGGTCAACCGGCTTCCCCTCCACCTGCTCAGGGGCCAGGTAACGGGCCGTCCCCAGGGTGACACCGCTCAGGGTCAGGTCCTCGTCACGTGCCGCCTTGGCGATGCCGAAGTCGGTCACCTTCACGGAGTCGTCCTCGGTTAGCAAGATGTTGGCCGGTTTGACGTCCCGGTGAATGACACCGGCCCGATGGGCAAAGTCCAACGCGGTGGCCACCTGAACGGCCATGGCCACCGACCTGGGGGCTGACAGGGCACCGCCGTCGGCCAAGACCTGGAGGAGACTCCTACCTCGTACCCGCTCCATGACGATGAAGCTGTGGCTGGCGTCGACTCCGGTGTCGTAGATGGCTACAACATTGGGATGGGTGAGGCTGGCGGCTGCGATCGCCTCTCGCTGGAAGCGCTGGCGAAATATCTCCTGGCCTTCCAACCGGGCGAGGGGCATCTTCACGGCAACTGGCCGAGCAAGGAGGACATCGACCGCATCCCACACCTCGGCCATGCCCCCTCGGGCGATGATCTCCTGGAGGCGGTATCGGCCGGCCAGTACCTGCCCGGGCCTTGGAATGCGGCCACTGATGTCCACCCCGCTCACCCTCCAACGGTACCGGGAATCAGCGATTTTGATCGTTCGGCAGCTGGCGCCTCCAGCACCGGTATCCGGAGTGATAGGAGATAGGACATGGAACCTCCCGCCCCTGTTCCATCACCCGACGACTCGCCGGCCGACCCGAACCCCGACAATGACCTGAGCTTCGACATGTTGGCGGCCATGGTGAGGGCGGACGCGGGCGAGGTGGGGACGTTTGTGACCGTCCTGGGGCGCAAACTGGCGGATGCCCTTCCCGGCCATGTTCGCTGTGTGACCGGCAAGCACCTGCTGCGCTCGACACCCGACATCCGCCGGATAGAGGTGAGCCTCGACGACCGGGTTTACACTCTGGCCAGGGCCAGCCATGGCCTCGAGGCCTCCATTGGACACGTCGTACGCGGGATCAGCCTGCGCAGTGACCAGGTCGAGTTGGCGGAATGGATCGACGCCCTGAGTGCCCACCTGGTCGAGACGGCCAGCCGGAGCGCCAGCGCCAGAGCCGCTCTGTCTCAGCTACTGACCTGAGGGACGTGAGCTGAGGGACCTGACCTGACTCGGCCTGTAGCCACCGGACTCACCGACCATACTGGTAGGAGCCATACTGGTAGGAGCCAGCAAACTGCTGCGACTCATCCGGAGGGACCGCCATGACCGCTGAAGCCACCTCGGCATTGCCGCCGACTGCCCTTGCCCGCCTGGCCGAGTCCAATCGCACTGACGGCTCACCGTCGCTGTTCACCAGCGACCTGTCAGTCAACGAGTTCGTTCTCGTCAAGGAGTGTGGCTTTGCCCCTCTCGGCCTGGTGGTGGGCAGCTCCGTCTACCACATCGGTATCCAGGTAGCCCGGTGGAACCAGAGCCAGGAGCTCACGGTGCTGACCACAGCCATGTACGAAGCCAGGGAGCTGGCCATGGCCCGCATGGAGGCAGAAGCCGAGACTCTGGGGGCCGACGGCGTGGTGGGTGTTCGCCTCAACATGCGCTTCTACGCCGGTGCGGCCGGCATGGCCGAGTTCATGGCGGTAGGGACGGCCGTTCGCTCGATTGCCCATCCGGGTGCCTACCGGACTCCCGCCGGGAAGCCATTCACCTCCGACCTGACCGGACAGGACTTCTTCACCTTGTCCCGAGCCGGGTATCTGCCGTTGGCCTTCGTCCTCGGGACGTGCGTGTATCACGTGGCTCACCAAGGGGCCATGCAGGCCATGCGCCAGGCCGGTCGCAATGTGGAGCTGCCCAACTTCACCCAGGCGGTGTATGACGCCCGTGAGCTGGCCATGGCCCGGATGCAGGCTGAGGCCGAGCGAGCCCAGGCCGAAGGCATAGTCGGGGTCAACCTGGTCGAGAACACCCATGTCTGGGGCGAGCACGCCGTTGAGTTCCTGGCCGTGGGCACCGCCGTGCGCCCTTTGCCCACCAAGGTTCCCATGGCGGCGCCCTCCCTGGTGCTCGGCATGCAACGCTGAGCCTGACGGTCAGCCCTCTTTGGTGGTGGTGACGTGCTGTCGCCTCTGGGCGAGTTCATCCGTGAACAGCGCAATGGCGCCCGTTTGTCGCTGCGGCGCCTCTCCGAGCTGGCCGGTATCTCCAATCCCTACCTGAGCCAGATCGAGCGAGGCCTGCGTCACCCCTCGGCCGAGATCCTCCAGCAGATCGCCCTCGCCCTGAGGATCTCAGCCGAAACCCTCTACGTCCGGGCCGGCATTTTGGAGGAGCGTGGGGACCACCCCGACCTGGCCGGCGAGATTCTACGAGACCCGTACTTGACGGAGGATCAAAAGCAGGTCCTGATCAGAGTCTACGCCTCCTTCCGGTATCAAAATGGCGACCGGATAGGGTGACGGTCAATGCGCCGCTTGGCCGTCCTGTCGATGCACAGCTCTCCACTGGTTCAGCCCGGGGTGGGAGATGGTGGGGGCATGAGCGTCTACGTGCGAGAGTTGTCGAGCGCCCTGGCCCGAGCCGGCGTCGAATGCGACGTGTATACGCGAGCCTGGTCGGAGACCTTGGCGCCCACGGTGGCGGTGGAACCCGGGCTTCGGGTGCACCATGTGGTGGCTGGCCCGCAGACGGCGGTCCGCAAGGAGGCCCTGGCCGGCCTGGTGGAGGAGTTCACCGATGGTGTCCTGCACCATCTGACCAGCAGGCCAGAGGGTGGGTCAGCTGGCGTGGACGCCATCCACGCCAACTACTGGCTGTCAGGCCTGGCCGGTCACCTGATCAAACATGAGCTGGATCTGCCCCTTGTATCCACCTTCCATACTCTGGCCAGGGTCAAGGCCGAGGCCGGCCCGGACGAAGTTGGAGCAGCCGAACCGGCCCGGCGGTCGGCGGCCGAGGCTCAGGTGATCGGATGCTCGGATGCCGTCCTCGCCTCCTGCTCCGTTGAGGCGGCCCAGATCGCCCAGCTGTACGATGCCGACCCGTCGCGGATCCATATCGTTCCTCCCGGTGTCGATCAGGCCTTCTTCTCTCCTGGCTACCGGCCCCAGGCCCGCAAGGCCCTGGGGCTACCCCTTGACCGGCCACTGCTGTTGTTCGTTGGTCGCATCCAGCCGCTCAAGGGAGCGACAGTGGCGGTAGCCACCCTGGCTTCGCTGGAGGGCTTCGCGGATGCCGAGCTCGTAGTGGTCGGAGGGCCGAGTGGATCACAGGGCCACGCTGAGCTGGCCCGGGTCGGCGCTCTGGTGGAGGATCTCGGCCTGTCCGGACGCGTTCGCTTTTTCCCTCCGCAGCCCCATGAACTGCTTTCCAGTTTCTATCGGGCGGCTGATGTTTGCCTGGTCCCCAGCCGCTCGGAGTCGTTCGGGTTGGTGGCGCTGGAGGCGGCGGCCTGTGGGACGCCTGTCGTGGCGTCGGCGGTCGGTGGCCTGCGCACTCTCGTCGACCACGCTCGTACCGGGTTCCTGGTCGAACGCCGGGACCCCGAGTGCTTCGCGGCCGGGGTCACCAAGGTGCTGAGCGACCCCGCCTTGGCGCTTGACATGGCCCTCAATGGGGCTGCCCGCGCTCGGCGTTACACCTGGTCGGTAGCGGCATCGCGCCTGAGAGGCCTCTATGCCGACCTGACTGCTCGCCAGCTCGTCGAGTGCTGACCACGGTTTGGCCAACTTGCTGACCCGGGTAGGTGGCGCTACGGTCCCCCAACCGGCCCGAGGGGCGAACCGGCCCATCCGTTCGGGGAAGTGCGGGTGGAGGCGGGAGGTTCTTCGGGCCGGCTCCCCACCCACCTCCATCCGTGGGACCCCCGGTTGAGGCCGCGGTTGGTGGTGCTGGGCGGAGGTCGGATGGGCGAGGCACTGGTCGCCGGGCTGATTGCGTCGGGCTGGGCTGGAGCGGAGGCACTGCTGGTGGTCGAGGAGCGTGCTGAGCAGCGCTTGGCCCTGAGTGAGCGGCATCCCGGACTGGTGGTAAGCGACGCCGTGACGGCTGGCGACGGCCTGGTGTTGGCGGTCAAGCCCACCGACGCCGAGCGCAGTGCCCGGGCGGCAACCGCCGTGGGCTTCGACCGGGCGCTGTCCATCGTGGCCGGAGCAACCCTGGGCCAACTGGAGGGCTGGTTGGGCCAGCGCACCGCCGTGGTCCGGGCCATGCCCAATACGCCTGCGCTCATTGGCGCGGGGGCGGCCGCCATTGCCGGTGGGAGCGGAGCCGATCAGGCCACGCTGGCCTGGGCCGAGGCCATCCTGGGGGCGGTGGGCACCGTGACTCGGGTTCCCGAGCACCTCTTGGACGCGGTGACCGGGCTGTCGGGGTCGGGACCAGCCTACGTGTGCCTGGTGGCCGAGGCTCTGATCGAGGCGGGCGTCCTGGTCGGCCTGCCGCGGGAGGTGAGCAGATCGCTCGTCCTGCAGACCCTCCTGGGCTCGGCCCGCCTGCTGGCAGAGTCAGACCAGGAGCCGGAGGCGTTGAGGGCGGCGGTGACCTCGGCAGGAGGAACCACCGCAGCTGGCTTGCGGGTCCTGGAGTCCAGGGCCACCCGGTCCGCCTTCATCGAGGCGGTGGCGGCGGCCGCCGAGCGGTCTCGCCAACTGGGAGAATGAAGGCCTCGTTGCCCCGGTGCCCCGGTGCCACTTCCCCTCACCAGCCCCGGTGGCGTACAGTCACCTCAGGCGGAGAGGGGTGATTGCACTGATACACGCACAGCATGCTCGGGCTCGCTTCCTCACGGTTACAGAGGTGGCTGATGTGTTGCGGGTGTCCAACATGACCGTTTACCGGCTTATCAACGCCGGTCAGCTGCCAGCCGTACGGGTGGGCAAGTCCTACCGGCTACGGGAGGACGACGTCGATAAGTACCTGGCGGACCGCTACACCGAAGCGGGTTAGCCAGCGGGTTGGCCAGCCCAGGGCCCTCCGACTTGGTGGTCGCGGGGGCGTAAGGCTTACGATGCGCCAGTGGCTCCCAGGCGAGAGCGGCACGTCCCGGTGGCGACCGTCGGTCGTCTGCCCGTGTACCTGCGCGCCCTGGCCGACCTGACTCACGCTCGCCAGTCCACTGTGTCGTCGGAGCAACTGGCAGAACGGGCCGGGGTGAATGCCGCCATGGTCCGCAAAGACCTCTCCCACCTGGGTTCGTATGGCACCCGGGGTGCAGGCTACGACGTGGAATTCCTGCTGGACCAGGTAGGTCTGGCGCTTGGCCTGGACCAGGACTGCCCGGTCGTGATCGTGGGGATCGGCAACCTGGGCCGAGCACTGGCGAATTACGCGGGCTTTGCCTCCCGGGGCTCCCGGGTGGCGGCTCTGCTCGATCTGCGCCCGGAGGTCGTCGGTCAGATGGTCGGTGGCCTGGTGGTCCGCCATCTCGAAGATCTGGATGCCCTGGTGAAGACCGAGGGCCTGGCTATCGGTATGATAGCGACGCCGGCCAACGCCGCTCAGGAGGTGGCTGATCGCCTGGTTGGTGCGGGTGTCACCTCGGTGCTCAATTTTGCCCCCGTGGTACTGAACGTCCCGAGCCACGTCGGCCTGCGCCAGATCGACTTGTCGGTGGAGTTGCACATTCTCAGTTTCTACCGCCGGCTGGCGGCTGATGCCGAGGGTCACCTGGCGTCGTCCCACTGAGGAGCGGGCCGGTGCGGATCGACGAGATGGACTTGATCGACGAGGGGGACTTGATCAACGAGGGGGACTTGATCAACCGGGTGAACTTGACCTATGAGGGGGGCTTGACCGACGGGGTGAGCTTGACCGACGGGGTGGACCTTGCCGGTTGACGGGGCCCTCTACCCAGTGAGCCTGGTACTGGCCGGTCGTCGGTGCCTGGTGGTCGGAGGTGGGGCGGTGGCCGCCCGCAAGGCTCGGGGCCTGCTGGAGGCCGGGGGCCTGGTGCACGTGGTGGCCACCAGGGTGAGCCCGGAGGTTCGCCACCTCGAGGGGCTCACCTGGGAGGAGCGGCCATGGCGGCGCGGGGACCTGGCCGGCCACCGGCTGGTGGTGGCCGCAACTGACGATCACTCACTCAACCGGGCCATCTACGAGGAAGGTGAGGAGGTGGGCGTCTGGGTCAATTGCGCAGACGACCCAATTTCGTGCAGCTTCTTACTGCCGTCGGTCGTGCGCCGCGGGCCAATTACGGTGGCGGTCTCGACGGGGGGCCACAGTCCGGCACTGGCCGCCTGGCTGCGGCGGCGGATGGCTGATGAGCTGGGGCCCGAGTACGAGGTGCTGGTCGGGCTGCTCTCGGCCGAGCGGGAGGCTCTCCAGGCGGCCGGGCGTCCGACCGAGGGACCCGACTGGAAACGGGCGCTTTCCTCCGACATGCTCGATCTCATCCGGGCCGGGTATGTTGAGCAGGCAAGGGAGTTGCTCAGAGCGTGTCTGTAGTTGTAGTAGGCCTCAATCAACGCACGGTGCCACTTGCCCTGTTGGAGCGGCTGAGAGTCGCCGACGCCGACCTGCCCAAGGCTCTGGCCGACCTGACCGGCCGCACCCACCTCTCCGAGGTGATTCTGGTGTCGACGTGCATGCGTACCGAGGTTTATGCAGTGGTCGAACGCTTCCACGCCGGGATCGGCGACCTCCGCAACTTCCTGGCCGAGCTGGCTGGGGTGAGCTTGGAGCAGGTGAGTGAGCACCTCTACGACTACTTCGAGGAGACAGCCGCCAGCCATCTGTTCGAGGTGGCCTCCGGCCTTGATTCGGCGGTGCTGGGTGAGGGCGAGGTCTTGAGTCAGGTTCGCCACGCCTGGCAGCGGGCATGGGAGGAGGGGGCGGCCGGGCCCACCTTGTCCGGATTGTTTCGCCACGCCGTGGAGGTGGGCAAACGAGCCCGATCGGAGACCGCCATCGCCAGGGGTATCACCTCGCTGTCCCAGGCGGCGGTGGCCCTGGCCGAGCGGTCCCTCGGTGGCTCGTTGGCCGGGCATCCCACGTTGGTGGTGGGAGTCGGTGACCTGGGTGAGGGCATGTGCACCGCGCTGGCAGCCAGAGCGGGGGACGGGACGGCGAAACCGTCAGCCGGCACGGCCGGCGCCGGGGTTGGGGCCCCCGGCGCATCGGAGGAGGGCGGGGTTGGGGCCCCCCCCGGGGCGGCGAAGCCGTCAGCCGGTGGAGTGTTGGTGGCCAACCGCACCTGGTCCAAGGCGGTGGAGCTGGCCGCCCGAATCGGCGGTCGGCCGGTGAGCCTGGCCGACCTGCGCCCGACCATGGAGACGGTGGACGTAGTGCTCACCTCCACTGGCGCTCCCTCGGTCATCCTGGAGGCGGCCGATCTGGAGGCAGTGATGGCGGCCAGGGGAGGGCGCCCGTTGCTGGTGGTCGACGTAGCCGTCCCCCGCAATGTGGACCCGGCGGCCGGGGACCTGGACGGGGTGACGCTGCTGGACATGGACGACCTGGCTGCTTTTGCCGAGGCCGGTATGCAGGAGCGCCGGCGCGAGGCGACGCGAGTGAGGGAGATCATTGCCGAGGAGGTAGAACGCTATCTGGGAGTGAGGGCAGCCAGGGGAGTGGCACCGGTGGTCGTTGCCCTCCGGGAGCGGGCCGAGGCCCTCCGCCAAGCAGAGCTGCAGCGCCACCGCAGCCGTCTGGACGGCTTGGACCAGCGCCAACGCGACACGGTGGAGGCCCTCACCCGGGGCTTGGTGGCCAAGCTGCTGCACGAGCCGACCGTCCGCCTCAAGGTGGCGGCGACGTCCCCACAGGGGGAGTCCCTGGGCGAGGCCCTGCGGGCTCTGTTCGACCTCTGACCCCGATGCTACGGGTGGCTACCAGGGGCAGCCAACTGGCTCGGTGGCAGGCAGACCAGGTGGTGGCCGCGCTGGGCGTGCCGGCCGAGGTCAGTGTGGTCTCCACGACCGGCGACCGCCTGGAAGGCGTACCGGTGTGGGAGATGGGCGGCACTGGCGTCTTCGTCAAGGAGGTCTCGGCGGCCGTGCTCGAGGGTCGGGCCGACCTGGCTGTGCACTCGGCCAAGGATCTGCCGTCCGCCACCTGGCCGGGGCTGGTCCTGGCAGCCGTCCCCGAGCGGGGCGACCCACGCGATGCCCTGGTTGGGGCGCCGCTTCACGCCCTGGCCCCGGGTTCGGTGGTGGCCACCGGGTCGGTCCGCCGACGGGCGCAGCTGGCGTGGACCAGACCGGACCTGACCTTCACCGGTCTGCGGGGTGCGATCCCGACCCGGCTGGAGCGAGTCCCGACGGGGGGAGCGGCGGTGGTGGCCCATGCGGCCCTCCAGCGCCTCGGCCGAGCCCGCGACGCAGCGGAGGTGCTGGATCCCTCGGTGCTGCTGCCTCAGGTAGGCCAGGGTGCCCTGGCTGTTGAGTGCCGGGCCGACGACGAGGCGGTGCTGGAGGC
This sequence comes from Acidimicrobiales bacterium, assembly GCA_003244275.1. Classification (GTDB taxonomy): domain Bacteria; phylum Actinomycetota; class Acidimicrobiia; order Acidimicrobiales; family QHCF01; genus QHCF01. Next base: position 14,351 of record QHCF01000148.1, on the reverse strand, counting down.
GGTGGCGCGCATCGAGGACTGGCCGTCCCGCCGGGCGGTGGACGCCGAGCGGGCGTTCCTGGCTTGCCTGGGTGGTGGATGCGACCTCCCCGTGGGGGCGTGGGCCCGTCCGGAGGGGGATGATGGTGGCCTGCGCCTGGATGGTCTGTTGGCCAGCCTGGACGGGCTGGTTCTCCTGCGCCAGTCCCTGGTGGGTGACGATCCGACGGCGTTGGGTTCTGCCCTGGCCCGCCAGCTCCTGGACGAATGCGGAGGAAGAGCGCTGTTGGAGGGAGTCGGGCCGGCGTGAATGCCCACCGCGGGTGACGGTTTACCTGGTGGGAGCCGGGCCGGGCGATCCCGGGCTGCTGACCGTCAGGGGGGCTGAGGTCCTGGCCCGGGCTGACGTGGTCGTCCACGATCGGCTGGCCGATCCCTACCTGCTCAGGTTGGCGCCGGCCCGGGCTGACCGGGTAGATGTGGGCAAGAGCCCGGGTGCTCCGGTCGCTCAGGATGACATCAATGCGCTGCTGGTGGCCCGAGCCCGAGCAGGCCAGGCAGTGGTCAGGCTCAAGGGGGGTGATCCCTTCGTGTTTGGGCGCGGCGGAGAGGAGGCCCAGGCCCTGTTGGATGCTGGCGTCGACTTCGAAGTGGTTCCGGGGGTGACGGCGGCGGTGGGGGTGCCGGCCTACGCCGGCGTACCTCTGACCCATCGAGGGTTGTCGGCCGCGTTCACGGTCGTCACCGGGCACAGCCGCCACGCCGTGGACCATGAGGTCGACTGGGAGGCCTTGGCCAAGGTGGGAGGCACTGTTGTCGTGCTGATGGGGGTGGCCCACCGGGCCGACATCGCCAGGCGGCTGATGGCTGGTGGCCTGGCGGACACGACGCCCGTCCTGGCCGTGCGCTGGGGCACTCGATCTGCTCAGCTCAGCATGCGGACCACCCTGGCGGACTTGGGTGTTGCCGCACTGGAGCCCCCGGCCACCATCGTGATCGGGGCGGTGGCGAGCCTTGATCTGTCCTGGTTCGAGCGCCGCCCCCTGCTGGGACGCAAGGTGGTGGTCACCCGTTCGAGCGGCCAGGCGCCGGCCCTTGTCGATCGCCTGCGAGCACGGGGGGCCGAGGCAGTGGAGCTGGCCGTGATCGAGATCGGTGAACCGGCGGACGGAGGCCAGGCCCTACGAGCGGCAGCGGCGCGGGCTGGCACGTATGACTGGGTGGTATTCACGTCTGCCAACGCAGTGACTCGCCTGGTCGGCCTGTTGCGAGACGGTCGAGACCTGGGGTCGGCCAAGCTGGCGGCCATCGGTCCGGGTACCTTAGCCGCTCTGGCCGAGCGCTGCCTGGTGGCCGACCTGGCCCCGGAACGCTTCGTGGCGGAGGCGCTGCTCGACGATTTTCCGGCACCGGATGGAGCCGGCCGGCGAGTGTTGCTTCCCAGGGCGGCGGTGGCCCGCGAGGTGCTGCCCGAGCGATTGCGGGACCTGGGCTGGGAGGTCGATGTGGTAGAGGCCTACCGGACTGGCCTGCCCCGCCCGTCGGCCGGAGCCCTGGCCGCGGTGGCCGGCGCCGACGCGGTGGCCTTCACCTCGGCGTCGACCGTGACGGGATTCCTGGAGGTGGCGGGCATCAACAGGATGCCTCCGGTGGTCGCCTGCATCGGCCCAGTGACGGCCGCTGCCGCCCGAGATGCCGGCGTCCGGGTGGACGTGGTGGCCGAGGACCACACACTCGATGGCCTGGTGGCGGCCCTGGTGAGCGCTCTTGCCAATTCGTGCCGCTGGCCCGCTACTTGACTCCACCTCCTGGGGGCGCCGTTACCAGTCGCAATCAGGGAGATTCCAATCCGCCGCGGGGCTATCATGGGCTGGCCTCGAGCTTGGATGCAGTGGGCGTCGCTGTTGATTCGGATTGCCGGCGCCCCGGCGGCGGATCCTGCGGCGGGGGCGGTCTTTCCGTCGGCGGCCGGGGATGGCGGGGATCGTGTCCTGGTAGGCGACCCTGTACCGGAGCGGCTGATCACCCCAGCAGGAGGCGGATCAGCGAATCGCGCCACCACCGCTCGATCTTGTCGGGCGACCAACCTCGCTCTCGGTAAGGACACGGTAGACATCAACGTTGCATAACGCGGCGTATGTATCGATGGCCAACTGGCAGCCGAGCCCTTCTCGAAGCGTCCGTGGCGGCCAGCGGGAAAGACCTGCCGGCGGATTCGGTCGCCCCGGGCTCGGCCCTGTAGATAGGCGGCAGCAAGGTCAGGCTCGCGCACCCGGGTGCCGGCCCAGCCGCGAGCCATGAACAATCTTCGGGCGGCGGCGGCGGCGGCGGCGATGTCGGCTCGTGTCGCTTGGGCCTGGTCCCGTCGGCGAGGCGAGTCGTAGGGGCGGCGAATGGTCTGCTCACTCTGGAGATCCTCACCCGCCCGTATGGAAGCGGCGGGACCGAGGCGCAACACCGGCATCCCCTCGTCCTCTCACCCATCGAGCCGGCTACGAGCGAATGACCTCTCGATCGATCGGAGGGAAACGACACACCCACCTGGCCGGCGGGCTAACATGAGAGTTGGCGTGCCGGGAAGTCTGGTCGGCGAGTAGCGACCTCGCGATCGGAGATATGACCAAGCCCCAGGCCCCCGCAAAGTCCGTCACCAGATGGAGCTGGATGGTCCAGGCCGTCAGGGGTGATCGGGTCGGCGGCATCGCCCTCACCGTCGCCTCAGTGGTCGCCCTGGCTTGGGCCAACTGGCCGGGTAGCCACTCTTACCTGCGCGTCTGGGACGCCATGGCCCCGTGGTCTCGCCCGCTGGGCCTGCATCTGTCAGTGCGAGACTGGGTGAACGAGGGATTGATGCTCGGGTTCTTTGCCGGTGTGGGACTGGAGATCCGCAGGGAGGTGGTGGCGGGGGAACTGCGCTCATGGCGTCGGGCGGCAGTGCCGGTCCTGGCCGCGGTGGGTGGAATGGCCGTTCCTGCCCTCATCTACGCGGTCTGGGTGGCAGGCGGCCAGGGCAGCCACGGGTGGGGCATCCCCATGGCCACCGATGTGGCCTTTGCCCTGGGGGCGCTGGCCCTGCTGGGGCGGGGGGTATCGGCCCGAGCCCGGACATTCCTAATGACGCTGGCCGTAGCCGACGACATCTTGTCCATCATCATTCTCGTGATTTTCTACAGCCAGCGGATCAGCTTCGATTGGCTGCTGGGAGGCCTGGGCTGTCTGGTCGTGATGACTGTGGCCCGACTGAGATGGCAGCCGCCCGGCTGGGCCATCCTGGCACTTGGCATGGTGGCCTGGTGGGCGATGCTCAAGGCTGGGGTGGAGGCGTCGGTGATTGGTGCCGCCATCGGCGCCCTGGCGCCGAGGAGCCGCTCCCGCCAGGAGGGCCAGGCGGGAGTGGTGGCCCCCGGTGTCAGGCGGTGGGAGCTGCGCCTGGAGCCGTGGGTAAACGTGGTGGTCCTGCCCGTCTTCGCGGTGGCCAACGTCGGGCTGAGCTTTGTCGGATCTGGCCTGGGCACTCCCGTGGCCCTGCGAATCTTCGCGGCTGTGGCGGTGGCGCGCATCATCGGCAAGCCACTGGGGATCACCGCCACCACCTGGCTGGTCCGGCGCCTGGGGAGCAGCTCGCCCGCCACTCGCCTGGAACGGCGGTCTCTGCTGGGACTCGGCTCGGTGGCCGCCATCGGGTTCACCGTGCCTCTCCTCATCATCCGGGCTGCCCTACCCGTCGGGCCAGAGACGGCCGGGGCCACCGCTGGGCTGCTGGCCGCGTCGGTGATCGCAGTGGGCGAGGGAGCGTTGGTCCTCAGGGTCCGGAGACGTCCCAAAGTTGCACATCCGGCCTCCCGTCGGGTGCCCACCGACGGATCTCCGGCGTAGGCTGACGGGCATGTCCGTCGCGCCGGCCCGGTACACGTTCAGCGTCGAGGAGTGGCATCAGATGGGTGAGGCCGGGCTGTTCCACGAGAACCCCCGGGTCGAGCTGCTGGACGGAGAGGTCATCCAGATGTCGCCCATCGGTAATCGCCACCTGGCCTGCGTCAACCGCCTCAACCGTCTGCTGGTGGTGGCGGTCGGGGACCAGGCCATCGTCTCGGTCCAGAACCCGGTCAGGCTCGGCGACTACTCCGAGCCCCAACCCGACCTGACGCTGCTCCTTCCCCGGGCCGATTTCTACGCTGGCGCCACCCCTGGCGCCAGGGACACCCTTCTCCTGGTCGAGGTCTCCGACACCTCCCTCGCCTGGGACCGGGACAAGAAGGCCCCCCGCTACGCAGCGGCCGGCATTCCGACAGTGTGGATCGTCAACCTGGCCGCCGACGAGGTCCTGGTGCTGAGTGGCCCAGGAGCAGTCGGGTACCGGGACCTCCACCACGCCCAACGGGGCGAGACCCTCGAGGTCGCAGGGCTGCCCGGTGTGGCCGTCAACGTGGACGACATGCTCGATCCGCTCTGATGCTCTCGCCGATCGGGGCCCGTGTCTTGCTCGAAAAATGCCTCCTCCAGGCCCACGGGTGTGCCCCCACTTACGCGTTGGCCGATCCCCGGTGAGCTACCCGGCCCGTCGCATGCGCCGGTTGCGCCGGACGCCGGCACTGCGGCGTCTGGTGGCCGAGACCCGGTTATCAGTGGACGATCTGGTGGCGCCTCTGTTCGTGCGCGAGGGGATCGACACCCCCCGCCCGGTCGCCTCGATGCCCGGTGTAGTCCAGCACACCACCGCCTCGCTGGTGAAGGAGGCCCACCGACTGGTGACACTGGGCGTCCCGGCCCTGATCCTGTTCGGCATACCCTGCCAGCGCGACGCCACTGGCTCGCAGGCGTGGGCCCCCGACGGCATCGCCCAGGTGGCCCTGGGGGAGCTGCGGGACGAGCTGGGTGACGCCATGGTCGTCATGGCCGACCTGTGCCTGGACGAGTACACCGACCACGGTCATTGTGGTGTCGTGCGGCCGTCGGGCTCAGTGGACAACGACGCCACCCTTGACCTCTACGCCCGGGTCGCCGTGGCCCAGGCCGAGGCCGGAGCCGATGTGGTGGCGCCCAGCGGGATGATGGACGGCCAGGTGGGGGCCATCCGAGCCGCCCTGGATGGAGTAGGCCACTCGGAGGTGGCCATCTTGGCGTACGCGGCCAAATACGCGTCGGCTCTCTACGGTCCTTTTCGCGATGCAGTAGAGGTGAGCATCGCCGGCGGGGGCGACCGCCGGGGCTACCAGCAGGACTTCCGCAACCGCCAGGAGGCGCGGGCCGAGGTGGCCCTGGACGTGGCCGAGGGAGCCGACATGGTGATGGTCAAGCCGGCGCTGGCCTACCTGGACGTCGTCGCCGAGGTGGCTGGCGCGGTCGACGTCCCGGTGGCCGCCTATCACACCAGTGGTGAGTACGCCATGATCAAGGCGGCAGCCGAGCGGGGCTGGATAGACGGTCCGGCGGTGGCCCTGGAGCATGTCAGCGCCGTCAAGCGGGCCGGTGCGGACCTCATCCTCACCTACCTGGCCGCCGACCTGGCCGAGCTGCTGGGTAGTTGAGCAGCTGGTGGACCGAATCCAGAGACGCTGCTGGCAGAGTATTACTTGGCTCGGGCAAGGTTCCGAGGCTGGTGTAGATCGAGGCACCCGTTCAGGTGAGGGGTCACAACTCTTGGTCTACCTAGAAGGGATCCTTTCATCGTAAACCCCAGACGACGTAGAAGAACCCAAAAAGGGCCCACAAGGGAAATCCCCAGACAATCACCAGCAGCACCGCTGCGGGGCTGTCATACATCCCCAAAGGAAGACCGTCGATGCAGCAAAGAGCGCCGTCAAGAAGGCCATGAACCTGATGCTTCGCCAGCACGATACGCGCTTGAGCACTCGCAGCAGTGAGCGTGAGCAGGTCAGTGCAATCAGGTGGGTCGACGCCCACCGCGTGCTCATCTACCGGGCTGCCAAGTTGGCCGAGGCGTTGAGTGGCTGAGCGGCCGCTGCCAGGGGCCCGTGGGCTCACCAACGCCGGCTTGGAGCTACGGGCTCGGGCGGTGACCCCTGGGGGGGTCAACTCGCCGGTGAGGGCATTCAACTCGGTGGGCGGGGCGCCATATTTCGTGGCCCGAGGGCGGGGCGCCTACGTCTGGGACGTGGAGGGGAGGCGCCTGCTGGACTACGTCCAGTCCTATGGGGCGTCGATCCTTGGCCACGCCCACCCAGCAGTGGTGGAGGCAGTGGCCCGGGCGGCGGCGGATGGGACGACCTTCGGTGCTCCCACCGAGCGGGAGGTGCTCCTGGCCGAAGCCATCTGCGAGCGGGTGCCCGGCTGTGAGCTGGTGCGTCTGGTCTCCAGCGGCACCGAGGCGGCCATGAGCGCGGTCCGAGTGGCTCGGGGCTTTACCGGGCGCCCGGGGGTGGTCAAGTTCGCCGGCTGCTACCACGGCCACAGCGACGGACTGCTGGCCGGGGGAGGCAGTGGTGTGGCCACCCTCGGCCTGCCTGGCTCGGCCGGTGTGCCGCCCGCCGCGGTAGCTCACACGCTCGTCGTCCCCTATAACCAGATGCCCGATGTCGGCCCCGACGTGGCCTGCGTGATCGTGGAGCCGGTGGCGGCCAACATGGGCCTGGTCGCTCCGGTCCCTGGTTTTCTCGAAGGCCTCCGACGAGCCTGCGACGCCAGCGGGGCGCTGCTGATCTTCGATGAGGTCATCACCGGCTTTCGAGTGGCCCATGGCGGGGCCAGCCAGCTGACCGGTGTGCAACCCGACCTCTGGTGCTTCGGCAAGGTCATCGGCGGCGGGCTGCCCATGGGGGCCTTCGGCGGCCGGCGGGATGTCATGGGCGTGCTTGCTCCCGACGGCCCCGTTTACCAGGCCGGGACCCTGTCGGGTAACCCGGTGGCCACCGCGGCCGGACTGGCAGTGCTCGCCCAGCTCGACACCGAGACCTACCGCGACCTCTCGGCCAGGGTGGCCCAGCTGGGACGGGACCTGTCCGTCGCCCTGGGCGATGCTGGCGTAGCCGCCCAGGTGCCGGTGGTCGGGCCGCTGCTCGGTCTGTTCTTCGGCGAGGCGCCGGTGACCGACTTTGACGGGGCCAGAGCATCGGCTGGCACAGGGCACTATCCGGCCTTCTTCCGGGCCATGCTGGCCCGAGGCGTGGCCCTTGCCCCTGGCCCGTATGAGGTGACCTTTCCCAGCCTGGCCCACACCGCCGAAGACTTCGAGCTGACCGTCGAGGCAGCGACCGCCGCGGCTCGGGCGGTGTCGGCCGAGCAGTTGTAGCTTTGAGAACCGTGAGCATGTCGCCACCCCCCTGACCTGGTCCGCAAGGTCAACCAGCTCGACAACGACATGGGCGCCATCTACAACCTCCTCAACGCCATCCAGACCACGCAGGAACGCCACGACCGGCGGCTGGAGGAAATCGGGCAAGAGGTAAACGCGATACAGGCCAGACAGCGACGACAAGACAACCGCCTGGAGGAGTTCGGGCAAGAGCTCGCCGGGCTGCGCCGTGACGTTGGCACCATCCTTGAGTTCCTCAGGGCCGGAGGCCAGCCAACCCACTGACACGGCCTGGCACCGGTCGTACCGCTAGCCGGGCCCCTCAGGCGGCGGGCGAGGCCGGTTCCGATTCAAGCGCCGGCGCTCCGACCGCCAGCCCGGTGGCCGGGGCCGGAGGCTCCGGGGCCAGGCGGGCGATGGCGGCCACTGCCCGGTAGGCAGCCTCGGCCGGCCCCAGCTGGTCGGGGCGCAACAAGTTGGCCATGATGCGCATCACCCACTCCATCAGGGTGGCGCTGTGCATGCCGGTGCCCACCATGGCCCGCATCAGCCGGGGCCGGCCGATAATCCGCACGAATGCCCGGGCCACCCGGTAGTAAAGCCCGTAACGCTCCTCCAGGGCGGCCCGATATGAGTCCACCACCAGGCCCCCACCCGGACTGACTAGGGCCCGCCCCAGCTCACCCGCCGCCAGGCGCCCGGTCTCATAAGCGTAGGCGATGCCCTCGCCATTGAAGGGGTTGATCGAAGCCCCGGCGTCGCCCACCACCAGCCAGCCCGGTCCCACCCGGGGGCCGACCGACAGCCCCATGGGCAGGCGCCCCCCGGTGGGAGGCCCGCACGAGGTGGCCGGCGAGACGCCCCACGAGGCAGGCACCGCCTCCACGAAGGCCTCCATCAGGTGGGTGGTGTTGACCGCCTTCCACCGGGGCGAGGTGGACAGCAGGCCGATGCCGACGTTGACCCGGCCGTCGCCCACCGGGAAGACCCAACCGTAGCCGGGCAGCACGTTGCCGGCCTTGTCCCGGATGTCGAGGTGCGACTCGATCCAGGGTTCGTCGTGGCGGGGCGAGCGAAAATACCCCCGGATGGCCATGCCCTGTGGCCACTCCTTGTCCCGCGCCGTGCCCAGGGCTCGTCCGAACCGTGAGTTGGCCCCGTCGGCCACCACCACCTGGCGGGCCCGGACCTCCTCCACCGCGCCGCCCCGCTTGACCATTGCGCCCCGCACCACGCCGTCCTCCACCAGCGGATCGGTGGCCTCCGCCCCCTGCCAGACGGTGGCCCCGGCCCCCTCGGCCCGCTCGGCCACCAGCTGGTCCAGGTCGTGGCGGGTGACCACATAGCCGTAGGGAGGGAAATCGGGATGTGAGGGCCAGGCCAGCTCCAGGGTGCGCCCGAAGGCCAGGGCCCGCAGCCCGTCGAAGCGGTGGTGGGCACCGAGGGCCGAGCCCAGGCCCATGTCCTGGAGCTGGCGCACGGCCCGGGGGGTGAGGCCGTCCCCGCAGGTCTTGACCCGAGGGAACCGCTTCTTCTCCACCAGGGCCACGTCATGGCCGGCGCTGGCCAGCCAGTACGCGCAGGCCGCTCCGGCCGGGCCGCCCCCCACCACCAAGACGTCATGGGAGCCTGCGCTTGGAGTCACAAACCACCTTTCCGAAATAGAGGGGGTGCGCTCACCCGTCCTGCCCCCACTCCCGACTGTACCGCCCCGGCTACGAACCGAGTCTCAGCCCCCAGGCTTCACCGCGAACTGGACCGTCACCCGCCGGTTCTGGCGGCGACCGTCTGGGTTGTCGGTCCCATCGGGGTTGGTGTTGGGGGCCACAGGGTCGGCCTTTCCCATGCCGACCACCTGGTAGGTCAGCCCGGGTTGGGTGACCTTGGAGGCCAGGTAGGCCTGGACGGCCTGGGCCCGGGCCTGGGACAGTGCCAGGTTGTAGTCGTCCGCGCCGACGGAGTCCGTGTACCCAGTCACGGTCACCACTCCCGGAGAGGCGGCGTTCAGCTTGTTGACCACGTCGCCCAGGACGGACTGAGCCAGCGGTGACAGGTCGGAGCGTCCGAAGGCGAATAGCACGTCGGAGGGGACGGTGATCGAGGTGGCCGATGGAGTCTGGCTCACCGCCGGGCGCACGTCGATCACTCGGGGGGTGAGGTCGTTCACCCGAGGGCTCAGGTCGCGCACTGCTGGTGCGGGCAACGGTGGCCCCGTTGACGCCGACGCCAGCGGGACCGGTGCCGTCCACGCCAGGGTGACCACCAGGGCGGCTACCAGGGCCGCCGTTGCGAAAGGCAGGATGAGCGGTCGGCCTCGGGGCGCACGTCGCTCCATCATCTAGCTCAGGGGAACGTTAGGGACCGACCCGAGCCCGGTGACCACTGTCAGCGTCTTGACGTCGCTCGGCGGAGCCGCCAACAGTGCGGCGTAATAGTCCCGTTCGCCCGGGCGGTAGTCGTTCAGTTGGATGTCACTGCACACACAGGTCTGGTCGTCGCCCGGACGAACCATGAAGGGCAGGTACTGCTTCAGGCCCGAGCCGTCCACCGCCGAGACGCCGCTCACCGTGTTGGTGCTGCCCGCGCTGTTGTGGTTGGCGCTGAGGGCGGCTGCAGTGATGCCGGTGGGAACCCTCTCGGATCCGGGATTGTGCAAGGCGAACACCACGAGCACGGCGTGGCTCCCGCTGCGCTGCAGCAGCCATACCTCGAGATCGAGGCCAGAGATGGCGCTACCAGACGTGCCCAGCGGTTGGCCCGGCAGGGATGCCGCCACCGCTGGGTAGCCGACGGCCGCCAGCTGGAAGCGCATGGTCCTGCCAGTGTCGCTCCCCCGGTTGGCGGTCGCGTTCTGGGCCGGGCCTCCGCCAGCTCCACCAGGTGCCGCCGAGTGGCCGGTACAACCGGCCAACATCCCGACCAGTAGGCCGGCGGCCAGGATCGGCGTCCTTCTGGCAATGGTGGGAGCCATGACCGTCAGAGTAATCCGGCTCTGTACCTGCCGCTGGGTGCATCCCCGGATCTGCGTCCATTGCCCGGCGAAGCGGTGGGCCGGCCGGCCCACGCGACCCCGGATCGTGGTAGAACCGCGGCGTGCAGTACCTGCCGATCTTCGCCCTGATGGTGCTGGCGACGCTTTTCGCCGGGCTGTCCTTCCTGGCCTCCAGGCTGCTGGCCCCTCGCAAGCCCACCCCGGCCAAGTCCGAGCCCTACGAGTGCGGCATCGTGCCCGACCGAGGGCCGGCCGAGCGCTTCCCGGTGCGGTTCTACCTGGTGGCCATGATCTTCATCGTCTTCGACATCGAGATCGTCTTCCTCTATCCGTGGGCGGTGATCTACCGGGAGCTGAACACCTTCGGCCTGGTGGAGATGCTGGTGTTCGCAGCGGCCGTCTTTGCCGCCTTCATGTACCTGATCAGCAACGGCGCCCTCGACTGGGGCCCGGTCAAGCGGCTGCGGCCGGCCACTCCGGGCCGGACCACGGAGTCGACCGTGCGCCGGTACGGGCGGTCAGCCGACGAGGCGGCCTGAGCGGCGCTGAGCAATGGCCACCTGGGGCGGAGCTGAGACATGGGATTAGAGAGCCTCAACCACAACTTTCTCACCGCTCCCATCGAGGAGCTGGTCAAGTGGTGCCGGCGCAACAGTGTCTGGCCGGCCACCTTCGGCCTGGCCTGCTGCGCCATAGAGATGATGGCGACGGGGGCGGCTGACTTCGACATCAGCCGCTTCGGGATGGAGGTCTTCAGGGCATCGCCGCGCCAGGCCGATCTGATGATCGTGGCTGGCCGGGTCTCGCAAAAGATGGCACCCGTCCTGCGCCAGGTCTACGACCAGATGATGGAGCCCAAGTGGGTGATCTCCATGGGGGTGTGTGCCTCCACCGGCGGCATGTTCAATAACTACGCCATCGTCCAGGGCGTCGACCAGATCGTGCCCGTCGACGTTTACGCCCCTGGCTGCCCGCCCGGGCCGGAGACGCTCCTGCACTCTATCTTGACCCTCCATGAGCAGATCCGTACCGGAGAGATCACCCGGCGCCGGCGAGAGACCGGAGCGGGAGCCGGGCTGCGCCTGACCGAGGGCGGCCTGCCTGATCGGGCCGGGGCGCAGCCCATCAAGGTCAACGTCGGGACACCGCACTGATGGCCGCACCAGCACCGTCAGACCTCGAGCACTCTCAGCCCGGCCAGCCTGAGCCCGGCCAGGGGGAGGCCGAGCAGCCTGAGCCCGATGAGCTCGACCACTACGGCGTCCCCATCAGTCGGTCTCGGGACCAGCTGGTGCTGCACCCGTCCCGGATCGAGTACCCCACCCTGGCGGCGGTGCTGGCCGGTGAGGGTTTCCACATGTGCGCCGACCTGTGCGCGGTCGACTACCTGACTCACCCGGGGCGCCAACTGCCGGACGGGGTGGTACCCGAGCGCTTCGAGGTGGTCGTCAACCTGCTGTCGGTGGAGCATCGCCAGCGGATCAGGTTGCGGGTCCAGGTCCCCGAGGGCGATCCCCATGTGCCCTCGCTGACCGATCGTTACCCGGGAGTGGCGGCCATGGAGCGAGAGGCCTACGACCTCCTGGGCATCTGCTTCGACGGCCATCCCGACCTGACCCGGATCCTCATGCCCGACGACTGGGAGGGTCATCCCCTGCGCAAGGACTACGCGGTGGGCAAGGTCCCGGTCCAGTTCAAGGAAGCGCCGGGCCCTCGGTCGTGAGCGAGCCCGAGGGCCAGTCGGCCAGTGGTGTCGTCACCCGGGGCCAGCCTCCGGCGGCGGGCGGCGACCAGGCTGAGGTGAACCAGGCCGACATGAGCCAGGCTGACATGAACATGGAGCCTGGCGAGGGCGACACCATGGTCATCAACATGGGCCCCCAGCATCCCTCCACTCATGGGGTGCTGCGACTGGTGATCGAGCTGGACGGTGAGACGGTCCTGGGCACCAAGCCGGTGATGGGCTACCTGCACACGGGCATGGAGAAGACGGGGGAGGCCCTGACCTACCTGCAGGGCGCCACCAATGTCACCCGGATGGACTACCTGTCCCCCCTGGCCAACGAGCTGGTCTTCTCCCTGGCCACCGAGGCCCTGTTGGGCGTGGAGCTGCCCGAGCGGGCCACCTGGATCCGCATGCTGATGGCCGAGCTCAACCGTCTCTCCTCCCACCTGATCTGGATGGGCACCAACGGGATGGACCTGGGGGCCACCTCCATGATGATCTATGGCTTTCGAGAACGGGAGATGGTGCTGTCGTTCTTCGAGAAGGTCACCGGGCTGCGCATGAACCACAACTACATCCGCCCCGGCGGGGTGGCGGCCGACCTGCCCGACGGCTGGGAGGACGATGTGGTGACCATCTGCGATGCCGTCCTGCCCCGCCTGGACGAGTACGACGACATGTTCACCGGCCAGCCCATCTTCCGCGAGCGCACGGAGGCGGTGGGTGCCGTCACCGGCGAGCAGGCCCTGGCCCTGTCGGCCACCGGGCCCATCCTGCGAGCCGCTGGCGTGCCCTGGGACCTGCGCCGGACCATGCCCTATCTCTTCTACGACCAGGTGGACTTCGACGTGGTGGTGGGCACCTATGGTGACACCTTCGACCGCTATGCGGTGAGGCTCAACGAGATGCGCGAGACCATCCGCATCATTCGCCAGGTGGTCGAGCGCATGCCGACCGGCGACTACCGGGTGCAGGACAAAAAGGTGACCCCTCCTCCCCGGGCCCGCATCGACCAGTCCATGGAAGCGCTGATCCATCACTTCAAGATCTTCACCGAGGGCTTCAAGGTGCCCGAGGGCGAGGTCTACGTGGCCGTCGAGTCCCCCCGGGGGGAGCTGGGCTGCTACCTGGTGTCGGACGGCTCGTCCAAGCCCTATCGGCTGCACATCCGGGCTCCGTCGTTCGTCAACCTCCAGAGCCTGGACGCCATGATGAGGGGCGGTCTGATCGCCGACGCGGTGGCAGTGATCTCCTCGGTGGATCCGGTGATGGGCGAGGTGGATCGCTGATGAGCCGTCTCGGACCGGAGCTGGTGGCCCGGGCCAGAGACCTCATTGCTCTCTATCCGCAGCCTCGCTCGGCCCTGGTGCCCATCTGCTACCTGGCCCAGGCCCAGGATGGCTGGGTCACCCCCGAGGCCATGGAGCACGTGGCCGAGCTGTTGGATCTGACCCCCGCCGAGGTCCTGGGCACCGTCAGCTTCTACGACATGCTCCACACCGAGCCGGTGGGTCGCCACCTGATCGGGGTCTGCACCAATATCGCCTGCCTGCTCAACGGGGCCTACGAGCTGATGGCCCACGCCGAGGAGCACCTGGGGGCCCGGGTGGGGACCACCACTGCCGACGGTGAGTTCACCCTGGAAGAGGTGGAGTGCATCGCCTTTTGCGATCAGGCTCCCTGCCTCCAGGTCAACTACCGTTTCTTTCCCAAGGTGACCAACGAGAGGTTCGACGCCCTGGTGGACGACCTGAGGTCGGGCCGCCTGGCCGAGGTGGTGCCCGCCCACGGTCTGCTCAGCCGGGTGGTTCGAGAGGGCGGCCTGGCCGTTCCTCACGCTGTGGTGGTGGCCGAGCGGGGCGTCGCCGATGCCGCCATCGCCGAGCGCAAGGCCGTCAGGGAAGCGGCCGCCGAGGCCGCCAAGGCCGCCGAGGAGGACGCCGCCGGCGGCCATGACGAGGGCCAGGGCCACCGGCCATGACCATCACCGAGCATCCCACCATCGTCACCGCCCGCTTGGGCCTGGAAGACTCGTACACCCTGGATCGTTATCTGGCCACCGGTGGCTACCAGGCCCTGCACCAGGCGTTGGCCATGGATCCCGAGGACGTGGCCGAGGAGGTCAATGCGGCCAGCCTGCTGGGCCGGGGGGGTGCCGGGTTCCCCGCCGGGCGCAAGTGGTCGATGCTGCGGCCCGCTCCCGTGCGCTACCTGGTGATCAATGGTGACGAGAGCGAGCCCGCCACCTTCAAGGACCATGTGCTGATCGAGCGCGACCCTCACCAGATCATCGAGGGATCCCTCATTACCGCCTACGCCATTCAGGCCACCCAGGTGTTCTTGTACATCCGGGGCGAGTTCGCCCTGGGCCTGGAGCGGATGCAGGCCGCCCTCAACGAGGC
>QHCF01000089.1 GCA_003244275.1 Acidimicrobiales bacterium | reverse complement strand
AGGCGGCCGAAGCCGCCCTAGCTGCGGGTGCCACCGGCGCCACCGACGTGACCGGTTTCGGCCTGCTGGGCCACCTGGCCAAGATGGCGGAGGCATCCGGGGTGGACGTCGAGCTCGATGCCAGCCGCGTGCCCCTCCTACCTGGCGTTACCGCCCTGGCAGCCGATGGCATCGTCCCCGGTGGAACCCACCGCAACCTGGCGTGGGCCCGAGATCGCCTGGATCCCTCCACCGAGATCGACGAGGCCAGCCTGATTCTGCTGGCCGACGCCCAAACATCCGGCGGCCTGCTCTTCGGCGCCAGCCGCGAGCGGGCTGACGCGGCGGTGGATCAGTTGCGGGACAATGGCCACCCTGCGGCCATTGTCGGTCAGGTCATGGATCACCGGACCGTGAACCGTCGCGGGTCGATCAGGATCGTCGGCCGGACCGGCTGATAGATACGCCGACGGCCGCCACCATACGGCGCCACGATGACTGAGGCCCGTAGAACTACTGACTCTCGTGGGCATTCCGGGCAGGTCCACGTAGGCTGCTCGGGCTGGTCATACCCGGACTGGCGACGTCTGGTGTACCCGGCCGATGTGCCCCAGCGCCGCTGGCTCGAGCACTACGTCTCGCTGTTCGACACGGTCGAGATCAACAACACCTTCTACCGGCTGCCACCACCATCGACGGTAGAGGCGTGGGCCGCAAAGGCACCCGAGGGCTTCATCTATGCCCTCAAGGTGGGTGCCTTCGGTACTCATCGCATGAAGCTGCGAGACGCGGCGTCGTGGTTGGCGAACCATGTCGACCGGGCTCAGCGCCTCGGACCTGCCCTTGGCCCCAACCTCGTGCAGCTGCCCCCCGGATGGAAGCTCAACATCGGGCGCCTCGAGGAATTCTTCGCGGTCGCACCTGGTTGGATTCGCTGGGCAGTGGAGCTACGCGAACCGTCCTGGTTGCACGACGACGTCTTCAGCCTCCTGGCCCGCCATGGGGCTGCACTGTGCCTTCACGACCTGTTGCCCAACCACCCATGGGAGCTGACTACCGACTGGACCTACATCCGCTTCCACGGTCCTCAGGCCCTCGAGCGCAAGTATTGGGGCCGCTATGGCGCCGAGCGGCTCTCCCCCATCGCTGACCGCCTCGGCGCCATGGTTGGCGATGGCCACGATGTGTACGCCTACTTCAACAACGACCACGAAGCGGCGTCGGTGGCCGATGCCTCGTGGCTTGCTCAGCGCCTCAGTCCCGGTTCAGGCACCGATGACTGAGCCGCCGACCTGCCTAACCAACGGGGCAGTCAGGTCCAAACGTTGACTAGTCAGGTCAGGAATGAAAGAGTGTCGCTGATCGCTTTTTCCCCGCGAGCTCATCGAGGAGCCCCTATGCCTGCCAAGCCCAACGCACTGGTTACGACCGAGTGGGTGGCCGATCACCTTTCCGATCCCGACGTCGTGATCGTCGAGGTGGACGAGGACGCCTCCGCCTACCAGGCCAGCCACATCCGAGGAGCGGTCGGCTTCAACTGGCGGGCCGACTTTCAGGATCCACTTCGGCGCACGTTTCTCGGCCCCGAGGGCTTCTCCGCCCTCATGGACTCGGCCGGCATCAGCAATAACCACCACGTCGTGCTTTACGGAGGATCCAATAACTGGTTTGCCGCTTATGCGTACTGGTACTTCAAGATCTACGGCCACGACAAGGTGAGCCTCATGGACGGCGGTCGCAAGCGCTGGGAGATGCAGCACCGGGAGCTGACCTCGGACAAGACCGATCGCCCGGTATCGAAGGGGTACCGGGCCGAGGAGGCCAACGCCTCCATCCGGGCCCGACGGGATCAGGTGTTGTCCGAGTTCGTAGGTGCGCCTTCGGGCAGAGCCATGGTGGACGTGCGCTCACCCGAGGAGTTCCGCGGCGAGAAGCTCGCTCCCGAGCACCTGCCCGGCGAATCGGCCATGGTCCCCGGGCACATACCCGGCGCGGCCAATGTCCCTTGGAGCAAGGCAGTCGACCCAGACACCGGCGCCTTTTTACCTGATGAAAAACTGAAGGAGCTGTACGCCGCCCAGGGCGTCACCTCGGACAAGGAGGTGGTGGCCTACTGTCGGATCGGAGAACGCAGCGCCCACACCTGGTTCGCGCTGTCCGAGCTCCTCGGCTTCGACAAGGTTCGAAATTATGATGGCTCTTGGACCGAGTACGGCTCCCTCGTAGACGTACCGGTCGAGAAGTAGCCGCCTCCCCAACCACCACCGTTTTCGCCAAGCCGCCTAACCTGCCGTCGGTTCGGCCTGAGTAGCCGTGGTAAACATGGGCGCCAGAGGCTATGGCAATCCCTTGTACGCTTGATGCGACGAGTGTCGGGTAGGTCGTGAGCCTGAAATTGGGGATTTGATAGTGGAGCCAGTCAAGAAATCTGCCACAGCAGATCCGGCCCAATCCAAAGTGGAGAGCTGGCCCGGGGCTCCGGACACCACCCCACAGGGTCGATGTCGCTTCGTTCTCAGCCCGCCCCGCCACTTCCTTTATCCAGCCTTGCTCTTGCTGCTTACCGAGGAGCCGCGCCACGGCTACCTGCTGGGTGATGCTCTGGCCAGCCTGGGACTGGGACGGATGGATCGTCCAAGCGTCTACCGGGCTCTGGCGGCCCTCGAGCGCGACGGTCTGGTCCACAGCTGGGATGCGGCCCCCAAGGCTGGCTCCACCCGACATGTCCATGCCGTCACTCCCGAAGGCGAGGAAGCCCTCGATGCCTGGATGTCGATCGTGTCCCAAGAGCGCAACAGCTTGGATCAGGTCCTCGAGCGGTACTGGTACTGCAACGTCCGGCGCCCAGTGGTGGCGGACAGCCCGGCGCGGATCGGCGAATACGGCGATGGCGACAGCGACGACGACCCCCTCGACGGGGCAGGCATCGTCAAATCTGATCCCGGCCGAGCCCGAGCCGATATGGGCAAGATGCCGGATTGCCGGCCGGCTCGCTTCGACGTCAAGGCTGAGCGATCCAGCTTGATGGTCGAAGCCCGCTCGAGCGTCGGACCGATCACCTTCGCCTCCACCACCCTGGCTGGGTGGATAGATGTTGAGCTCCGCGACGGCCTAGTCGCCAAGGACACCAAACCCTGTGCTCACCTTGAGGTCAAGGTGAGCGAGTTGACCTCTGGCAACGCCATGTACGACCGGGAGCTCCTGTGCTGCCTCGATCCACGCCGCTACCCAATAATGTCGGTAGACCTAAGGGACCTGCACCACATGGGGGGTGGGAACTGCTACAGGATCGACGGCGACGTGACCCTCCATGGCATCACTCAGCGCCTCGATGGTGTCGTGACCGCCACCGTCCACGAGTGCCGCCGCCGAAGTGTCAAAGGTCCTCAGCAGTTTGACTGCAGCATAATTGTCGCTGGTGAGCAGGTGCTCGACATCCGTCACTTCAACCTGGCTATGCCATCCATGCCGCTCTTCAAGATTTACCCAGACGTTCGGTTGCGCCTCCACGTGGAGGCGGACCAGACACAGTAACCGCCTGGTCCGCCGTATGCGCCCGCCTCAGCCCTTCTTCGAACTCTGGCCGAGGCTCTCGACCAGAACTCCCGCTCCCTGGCGCAAAAGCTCCGGAGCCTTGCCCAGCGCTTCTGTGAGCAGAGTCTTCACCTCTTCCGATGAGGAAATCCTCTCCCATGAGTCGAGCAGCGCGCTCCATCCCCGCTCACCAGCCTGAGTTCCCAGGGCATAACCCAGTATGAAACCGACTATCGCTCCCATTGGTCTCTCAGCTTCCTACCAAGGTGGCTGCGTCAGCGGATGTAGCTACCGTGTCCTCGATACGTGATTCACGTAGAGCATCGACCTCGTCGGTGTAGGCCTGGCCCATCAGCTGCAGGCCCTCCAAGGCTCGATCGGCCTCCGCCTCGTCGATCTTGGACATGGCGAACCCGACGTGAATAAGGACCCAATCGTTGGTGGTCAACCCCTCATCTTCCAACAACCCGATGTTGATCATCCGCCGCACCCCGGCCACATCCACCTTGGCCAAGTGCTGGTTGTCAGAGACGAATTCGACGACTTGTCCGGGGATACCAAGGCACATTTGATTCTTTCCTCTCAGGGTTCGCTGGCAGAGGCGGGTCGCCGACCGACCCGCCAAGGCGGCACTACTCACATCTTCTTTACTCGAAGGTACCGCTGCAGGTCGGGCAGAGAACGAATCCCCACCGCCAAACCGATAAGAACAACCAGGACGATGATTACCGCCATGATAATGCCAAAGATGCCAAAGATGGACATGCTCACATCTCCCTGATCTTGAGGTAACGAGCCAGGTCAGGGAGAGACTGAACGACGAGCCTGGCGACGGCGATGAAGCCTAGGGACACTACGAGACGGCGGATCATGATGATGCCTCCTTGGGGATTGAGTTGTCTTCGGTGGTGGGTAGGTCTTCGGTGGTTGGTCCTGGACCGACGATTGACGCCAGCAACTCCTGGACGGCGGCAACGGCATGGGGCACCGCCTCGGCGACAGGGTCGGACAACCCGATACCATCGCCCACCTCGGCGGCTTCGCACGCTACCACGAGCACTCGCTCGATGCTTGCGCCGAGGTCACCCGCCATGGCCAGCACCGCCGCGGGCTCCATCCCGTGTGCATCCATGGCCGCCAACGTTCCCTCGTCGTCTCCGGCTGCGTGCTCGATGACCGACACCGTCCCCGCCGGGTCACCCCGGGACACCGCATCTATCAGGATCAATGTGTCGTAACCCTCGAGCAGCTCATAGGCAAGGTGCATCCCGCGGATACCGAAGTCGACAATCTTGACCCCTGGAGGCGCGGTGGCGGGATCGAGATGGTGAGCTACCTCCACCCCGAAGCCGTCGTCGCCCAAGAAGATGTTGCCGACCCCGGCGACGAGCACTCGGAGAGGCGCTGTAGTCGAAGGTGCGTTGGGATCGGCCTCGTTGCCATGC
>QHCF01000027.1 GCA_003244275.1 Acidimicrobiales bacterium | reverse complement strand
GTTTTGGGTGGACGCCCTGCGTGGGACCGGTGCTGGGCTCGGTGCTGGCCATCGCCGCCACCCAGGGGCAGGCGGCCAGAGGGGCGGGATTGATGGCCGCCTATTCGGCCGGCCTGGGCCTGCCGTTTCTGGCCACCGGCCTGGCCCTCGGTCGCCTGGCAGGTGCCTTCTCGTGGGTCAGGCGCCATTTCGTGGCTCTCACTTTGATATCCGCACTGGCCCTCGCCGGCTTCGGCATCTTGTTGACCCTCAACCGCCTGTCCTGGGTGACCAGCCAACTGCAGGGCATCCTGCAGGTGATGGGCCTGGGCAACCTGGTCAACCTGGGTTAGTTGAGGGAGGGGTCCTCCGGATAGGAAGCCAGCATGGCCAGTGGGCCGCCCTGGCGGCGCAGCACCTGGTGCCACAGGTCAGCAGGCCGCGCCGAGAAGGGGTCGTCGGGTCGGGCGTCGGCGATCATCCAGCCCCCGACCGCCACCTCGCCCTCCAGCTGGGCCGTCCCCCAGCCGGCATGGCCAGAAAAGCCCCGTACCCGCCGGACCGTTGGGCCCACGCTGGCCGGATCGGCGGCCAGGTCCAGAGTCCCCAGCACCCCGTTCAGCGGCTTCCAGGTGTCGGTCGAGGCCACCTCGTGGTCCACCTCCGCCAAACAGATGGCGCCGGCGGGGGCCACCGGGCCTCCGACGAAGACCACCGATGGTGGTACAGCCAGCTCCGCCCACTGGGCAAGGGGCTGGGACACCTCCAGTTCGCTGGGCCGATTGAGGACGACCCCGAGAGCACCCTCGTCATGGTGAGCAAGCACCAACACCACTGTCCGGGCGAAGTTGGGATCCTTGAGGGACGGAGCCGCAATCAGCAGTCGGCCCTCCAGCGAGCGCGATGCCATGGACAAATGATCGCACCGCTGCTCGTCCTCTGTGGCCGTTCTGGGGCTGGTCGCCGACCTAGGGTCGGATCGGGAGGCACATCCATACGCGCAGCGAGGAGGCAGATGTGGCCAGTGAGGTTCGAGGGGTAGTGGCCCGAGCCAAGGGACAACCGGTGTCGATAGAGACCATCGTCGTTCCCGATCCAGGATCGGGAGAGGCCCTGGTCAGGATCAAGACCTGTGGGGTCTGCCGGACCGATCTGCATTATCGGGACGGGGCCATCGGCGATGGCTATCCCTTCTTGTTGGGTCATGAGGCGGCCGGGGTCGTTGAGGCGGTAGGCGATGGGGTGGCCAACGTTGTCCCCGGCGACTTCGTGGTAGTGGCCTGGCGAGCCCCGTGCGGAAGTTGCCGCTCCTGCCGGCGAGGCCGGCCGTGGTACTGCTTCGACAGCCAAAATGCGGCTCAGGCCATGACCCTCCTGGACGGCACTGCGCTGTCTCCCGCTCTTGGCATCGGCGCCTTTACCGAGCTCACCCTGGTGGCCGCGGCGCAGGCCGTCAAGGTCGATCCCAGGGCCCGCCCGGAGGCGGCCGGGCTGGTCGGATGTGGCGTCATGGCCGGCTATGGCGCGGCGGTCAATACCGGCGGCGTGTCCGAGGGCGACACGATGGCCGTGATCGGCTGTGGCGGAGTCGGCTGTGCAGCCGTTGCCGGGGGCAGCCTGGCGGGGGCCCGGCGAGTCATCGCAGTGGACGTGGATCCCCGCAAGCTCGAGTGGGCAGCGCGCTTCGGGGCCACCGACGTGGTCGATGCCTCGGCCACTGATCCGGTGGATGCGATCAGGGCTCTGACCGATGGGTTCGGCGCTGATGTCGTGATCGAGGCGGTTGGGCTGCCCAGTACCTACCGCCAGGCCTTCCTGGCCCGCGACCTGGCCGGGACCCTGGTTCAGGTGGGCGTGCCCGATCCTACGATGACCGTGGAACTGGAGATGATCGAGCTGTTCGGCCGGGGCGGGGCCCTCAAGTCATCGTGGTACGGGGACTGCCTGCCCTCCCGGGACTTCCCCGTCCTCATCGACGCCTATCTGAAGGGGAGGCTGGACCTGGACGGGTTCGTGACGGAGGTCATCTCCATGGACCAGGTGGAGGAGGCGTTCGCCAAGATGCTCCGGGGTGAGGTGCTTCGCTCGGTAGTGCGGATGTAGTCCTTTCCCAAAGGGAAAGCATTCTCGGATTGTGAGGTGCGGATCTCGGTCGTGGGGGATTGCGTCACGAGCTGTCGGGTAGGAACACTGGGATGAGGTCACCTGCCAACTCTTGAGTTGATCCCCCTCCGCCGCCACCCATGCCCGATCCGGTCCCCGGGCCAGGTCCGGTGCCGGGCGACCCAGTGCCCCCGCTTCTGCCCCAGCCTCTACCAGCCTGAGCGCCCTGAGCAGCAGTGGTTACTGCTGCTCCTCATCCTCCAGCAGCCGCAGTTGGAGGGCTGTGGCGGGTGAACTGATTCCTGGAGTGGCCTCCCGGATGGTAGCGCCGACCTCCCAGAAAAAGCCGTCACTGCTGGGCCGACGGGCCAGCAGCTCTCGACCGGTACCGCTGCGGGGGGGGCCCTGGGAGACGATCACCCAGTGGTGACTGACCAGCTCGGCTTGGTAGAAAGCCACCACTTGGGCGTAGGAGGCAGGCACTCTCAGGCCCACTTCCCGGTCGTAGACGCCATTGCCCCGGTCGTGGTTCTGGCGGCCCACCGCGTTGGCCGCCACCGGGACGGGCAGCTGGCCGAGGATGTCGTTCGGGGGCTCACCGGCATGTTCCAGGGGTCTGAAGATCACAGCACCGTCCGTGGCGGCCAGGATCGGCCCCTTGGGACTGGCAGGGGCCGGTGGGCTGGTCCCATGGGTGCCGGCCAGCACCAGGGCGCCCACCCCGGCCAATGCGAAGAGGAGCACGATGGGCAGCACCAGCATGCCCGGACCCGGCCTGAAGACACGTTGGCGTTCAACTGGCGGCCCAGGAGGCAAGGTCGCCGGTCGGGTCGCTTCGTCGGGCATTCGGTGGCCACAGTACCGGAGCCACCGGACCGGCCAACTTCGGAAGATGGGTCTCGACCCGCCCGGCCGCTAGGGTGGGCGCTGGTAGTGGCGGCGTGGCCGAGTGGTTTAGGCAAGGGCCTGCAAAGCCCTGTACCTGGGTTCGATTCCCAGCGCCGCCTCGGCAAAATCCGGCGAGAGATCGGAAGAGGGCGTGAATCCTCTGCCACCCTGACGACTGGCTGGTGGCGGTAAACGACGCCTCGCTCGATCTGGCCCAGGTAGTGGCCATGGTCGAGCTGCACCGTCTCGTCGTGCAAGGGAACCGAGCGGCCGCCGTGGCCGCCACTAGCTGAACTGTAGTTATACTCACTGAGTATGACTGGGCGCGTGGGGACAAAGGGCCAGGTCGTCATCCCGAAGGGGCTGCGGGATCAGATGAACCTGCATCCTGGGGACGAGGTCAACTTCGAGCTGAATGATGGACAGATCGTGCTCAGGGCTTCGCGTCTGCCCGTCGCCTTGGGTGGTCGGTTCGCGAGAAGCGGCATGGCGTCGCGGCTGCTCAAGGATCGGGGACGAGAGCCTCGATGAGCGCCTGCCTGGACTCGTGGGCGGTTCTGGCATGGCTCGACGGCGAGGAACCCACACTCTCCCGCGTGAATGACCTGATCGCTTCGCGGCCGGTTATCAGCTGGATCAATCTCGTCGAGGTCTACTATCGCTTGGAGCGCGACCACGGGCGCCCGGTCGCCGATGAGACACTGGGCGCGCTTCGGGCCAGCCTCGCTCCAGAGCTGCCGGGCACCGCCCGGATGGTTGAGGCGGCCCGGCTGAAGGCCCGTGCTCCGATTGCCCTCGGCGATTGCTTCGCCGCTGTCACAGCCGCTGCTCATGGCCTGGTCCTCCTGACCGGTGACCCGGAGCTCATTGAGCTTCCCGACGCTCCCTGCGCGGTCGAAGACCTTCGCGCCATGTAGCCCAAACCGGGGGTCCGGGCCGGACCTGCCGGCGCGCTCCCGAGAGGCGGTGGATTGCAGCGCGTCGGCAATGTTTGGCCCCCACTCGGGGTTGAAGGTGCCATGACACCAGGTATGGGCGCCCGGACGTGGGGTCCGGCCATGCGCTCGATGAGGCGGGATGAGTCGGTCACCAACGTTCGGATCACTCCGGGGACGGCCCGGCGCATGTTGGCCTTCGGCCGCCCCTACCGGCGGATCCTGATCCTCTTCTTGGTGTTCATCGTGCTGGACGCGGTGGTGGGGGCGGCCAACCCACTCATCTACCGAGCCATCATCAACAAGGGAATTCTCGGCCACCGGGTGGGACTGGTGGTTGAGCTGGCCTTGGTGGTAGCTGTCCTGGCGGTGGTCGACGCCGCCCTGCTGGTTGGCCAGCGTTGGGTCTCAGCTCGGGTGGGGGAGGGCGTGATCTTCGATCTGCGATCGAAGGTCTTCGGGCATATCCAGCGGATGCCAGTGGCCTTCTTCACCAGGACCCAGACCGGTGCCCTGATCACCCGTCTCAACAACGACGTGCTGGGTGCCCAGCAGGCCTTCACCGACACCTTGTCCTCGGTCGTCTCCAACCTGGTGGGCGTGACCCTGGTATTGGCCGCCATGCTCGTGCTCTCGTGGCAGATCACCTTGGTGGCTCTCGTGATTCTACCTGTCTTTGTGATCCCGGCCCGGCGGGTGGGACGGCGCCTGTCATCGATCACCCGCGAGTCCTACGCCCTCAACGCCGAGATGAACACGACCATGACCGAGCGCTTCAACGTGGCCGGGGCCCTCCTGGTCAAGCTGTTCGGCCGACCCGGCGAGGAGCGACGGACCTTCGAGGCCAAGGCCGGTCGGGTGCGTGACATCGGCATCACCCAGGCTATGTACGCCCGCTTGTTCTACATGGCCCTCATCTTGACTGCATCACTGGCCACCGCCCTGGTCTACGGCTGGGGCGGCGCCATGGCCGTTCGCGGCGCGCTCAACGTGGGCACGGTCGTGGCTCTCACCGCTTACCTGAACCGCCTGTACGGCCCGCTCACCGCCCTGTCCAATGTGCAAGTGGACGTGATGACGACGCTGGTCTCGTTCGACCGGATTTTCGAGGTCCTCGACCTTCGACCCGGCATCGACGAGAAGCCGGACGCGGTGGACGTACCCCGCGGCCCGGCCCGGATCGAGTTCGACCACGTCGACTTCAGCTACCCGAGAGCCGAGGAGGTCTCCCTCGCCTCGCTCGAGTCGGTGGCCGTGCTGGAGTCTGCTCCGTCCCAACAGGTGCTGTTCGATGTGAGTTTCACCGCTGAGCCGGGCGAGCTGGTGGCGCTGGTGGGGCCGTCGGGTGCGGGCAAGACCACCCTCAGCCATCTGGTGCCCCGCCTGTATGACGTGCGCCAGGGGGCAGTGCGGGTCAATGGGATCGATGTCCGAGATGCCACCCTGCCTTCACTGTCCGAGGTGGTGGGCGTGGTCACCCAGGATGCCCACCTGTTCCACGAGACGATCCGGTCCAACCTTCTGTACGCCCGGCCCGAGGCCACCGATGAGGAGCTGGTTGGCGCGCTCCGGGCGGCCCACATCCTGGCCTTGGTGGAGTCGCTGCCCGACGGGCTGGACACCCTGGTCGGCGACCGTGGCTACCGGCTGTCGGGGGGCGAGAAGCAGCGCTTGGCCATTGCCCGTCTCCTGCTCAAGGCCCCCGATGTGGTGGTGCTGGACGAGGCCACCGCCCATCTCGACTCCGAGTCCGAGGCGGCGGTGCAGGAGGCACTGCGCTCGGCCCTGAAGGGGCGCACGTCACTGGTAATCGCCCATCGGCTGTCCACCGTACGAGAGGCGGACCGGATCCTGGTCATCGACGATGGCCGCATTGTCGAGCAGGGACGCCACGAGGATTTGCTGGCTGCAGGCGGTCTGTATGCCGAGCTGTACCGAATCCAGTTCGAGGGCCAGTCCGAGCCGGCGCATCTCGAGGTGACAGCGGACGAGCCGGGCGAGATCAGCCTGGCCGGCCTCAACGGCTGAGTATGGAACGCCGGCGTGAGCGCAACCCTGCACGGTCTTCCAGCCTTCAAGGGTATCTGGCTTGTCTTGTTTGCTCCTGACGTCACCCGGCGGATCGACAGTTGTCGGTGGCTCACGGGCGACGGGCGTGTGGCATGCTGTTGGGGTGTGGGCCCGGGAGCACACCGTCGTGGGCGCGGTCGACTCGGAGGCCGTCTGGTCCCGCTGGACGGACCTCGCCTGCTGGGCGAAGGACGATCCTGATACCGTTGAGGCACACCTTGAAGGCCCCCTGGACCTAGGGGCTACCGGCTCGGTCAAGCCCGCCCGGGGACCTCGATCCCAAGTCAAGGTCACTCGCCTCGAGCCGTTGAGCCGTTTTGACTGCGAGACTCGCTTTCCTGGGGCGCGCATGCATTTCGAACATGAATTGGCGTCATCGTCCGAGGCGACGAGCTTCACGCACAGGGTCCGTTTTACTGGTCCCATGGCCAGGCTCTGGGGCCGGCTGGTGGGACAAAAGATCGCCGCCGGGTTCCCCATCGTAATGGCCAAAATCCTCGCCGAGTCCGAGCGGCATTGACGACCGCCAGCGCCGATGGACCCGTCGAGATGGACCCTGGTCTGTCACTGGTGTTTGACGAGGGACGCCCGGCGGACTTCAAAATCGAACCGTCCGGGCCATTCTCCTCCCTATATGCCGCGCTGAACGCTCACCGGAGCGCAGAGCACCTTCCTGGCCGCAACTCGCCCACCAGCTGCGCTGCCGCGCCAATCAGCTGACGGGCGTCCGTACCGCCCGGTACGCCACCAACATGGGCCTGGCCATGCGAATCATGCAGTGGCTCCGCCGGCCCGCCGCCGACTTCATCTAAGCGGCCGAGTGGTAGCGACCTCGCTCCGAGCAACGGAAGATCAGGTAGCCGCAAACCTGAGGCAACGCTCCGTCGTAGATGACCAGCACCGTGAGCCCCCGGGGCCGACGGGCTAGGCCGAGGCGGTTGGCTTGGTCGTCTGGTGCCGGGTCAGCTCGTCGGTCAGCTCCGCCTTGTAGGCGGCCACTGCCGCCGCTCCCTGGTGGTGGGCCTGAGCCAGCTTGATCCGGAATCGCAGCTCGTCGGCGCTGGCGTTGTCGGCCACCAACGCGTCGACCTTCTCCCGTCCCTGGACCGGCAGGAGGGTGGTCGCTGGTGCTCCCTGGGCGGGGTTGACGCCCAGCAGCTTGGCCAGCGGCCAGGTCATGGCGTGGAGCGGCCCGGTGAACACGATGCGCTCGGTGGTGACCACCACCCGCCCCGTGTCCATCACCTGCTGCACCTCCGGGCCCTGGACGTAGTGGCCCCTGGTGGCTCCGATCCGGGGGCGTATGCCGCCGATCGACCCCAGGCTCACCCCGGCGTAGCCACCTTCGTAGGTGCCCCGGGCCCGGTGGGGTTCCATCAGGCCTATCGGGCTGGCATCGAGCACCAGTTGCTCGCCGGGGGCCAGGACGATTCCCTCGGGCTGATCGCTGGGGAGGTTCTGGTCGATCTCCTCCAGGTAATGACGCAGCTCGGTGTCCACCGCCTGCCAGGTGGCCAGGTCGTGGGCGGCTTGGTGGGCTCGGTGGTTGAACAGGTCCATGAGATCGAGGTTAGATCCCCTGATCGGTGGCGCTGGTGGCGCTGGCCACCTGGTCCACTCGGAGGGGTGGGTGGTTGGACGAGTTCGACACCGACGTGGGTGGCGACCCGGCCAGCTGGCGCAGGGCTTGGTGCAGCCGAGACAGGGCGTGCTCGACAGGGTCCACCTCGGGCTCATCCGGGCCGGCGCGGCCGAGGATGGTGGCAGCGTCGTCGAGGTGCTCAACCGCCGCCGCGGCCACACTGCCGGCCCGATCGCCCTGGGCCAGCACCTTCGCCGCCGCCGCCAGAGACCGGCCGGCCTCAGCCAGCTGGATGGCCTCGTTGGGATGGGCGGATTGGGTAGCGGCCGGGCCGCGACGCACGGCCGCGGTCAGGCCCCGGGCGAAGGTGGCGCAGGCGGTGTAGAGGGTNNCTCGGCGGGCTCGGCGCCGAAGAGCAGCGGACGGGTCAGCGGTTGCATGACCAGGTTGAGCTGTTGGAGCCGGTTGTCGAGGGAGCGGGACGCCAAATCGAGGTCAACCGCCTCACCGGACTGGGCCAGCCGGTGGCCGACCCCCTCGATCAGGTCATGTAGCGCCGTGTAGAAGCCAGCCCGGGCGGTCCTGGCCGTGTCGCGTGTGCTCACCGGCAGGAAGAGGAGGGCCACCGTGATACCGATGCCGGCACCGATGGCCGTCTCCTCCAACCGCAGCACCAGGAGCTGGCTGGTGAACTCGTGTAGCGCGCTGTAGAGCTGAGCGACCATGATCGTGATGAAGAAGATCATGAAGGCGTAGGACACCCGGATCAGATAGAACCCACAGAAGACACTGACCAGGATCACGATCAGCACTGCGGTGGAGTTCCCGGCGGTGAGATTGGCCAGGACGATGGCCACTCCCAGGCCAGCCAAGGTGCCGACAACCCGGTTGAATCCCTTGATCAGCGTCTCCGATCGGGTGGCCGTGCCGCTGAAGATCACGAAAGCGCCAATGACGGCCCAGTAATAGCGGACCGGCGACAGCTGGCGACCGGCGAGGATGGCCAGACCCCCGGCCAGACCTACCTGGATGGCCTGGCGAGTCGTGAGGTCCAGACGGTTGAGCGGGTTCCATCCCCCGCGCGGGGCGAGGTCTCTGGCCACCGCAGCCGAGCCGGGCAGGTTGCCCATCATGAGAGTGACGGCCGGCTCGAAGTCAACCTGCCTGTCTGATACCGCCGGGTCGGTCACCGCCGAATCGGGCACTGGCGGCGAGGACCAGTGTCGGACGCTCTCGACGTAATCGAGGACGGCGATGGCCAGATGGCGAGCCTGGTGGCGGGCCCCGGTGCCTGCTCCCGGTTGGTGGGCGGCCGCATCGAGGAGTGCGGTAGCGGCCTGCTCGGCACCAGGTCGGTCGCCCGCGCCCAGGGCCCTGGCCACCTGGGCGGCCTGGGCTGGGAGCACACCTGCGTCGGCTTCGACCGACAGGGCCACGGCGGCCATGGCCAACCCGTCGATCGACAGCTGGGCGTCCAGCAGCCAGCGACGCAGGGCCGGCGCCGACCACTGGCTGGGCAGAGCCGAGGCATCACCGAGCTGACCGTCGATCATCAGGGACGTCTCGTTCAAACGGACCTGTCGACGCTGCAGCCGGCGACGTTGGCGCATGGCGTCGGATCCGTCGAGCAACTCAGCCGATGCCCCGGCCACCGCCCGGGCTCGGGCCCCAAAGGCATCCAGCGTGCGTTGCAGCACGTGGTCACTGCGGGTGCGCAGCACGGTCAACGACAACAGCAGTACCCAGGCGCTGGCGATGACCACATCGATGACCAGGGTGGGCAGCGTGGCCCACGAAGCCCCGAGGAAAGACGCGAAGAAGTAACCTATCCATCCCATGAAGCCGTAGACGAAATAGCGCGTTCCGAAGCGCCTGACATACACCGCCGCGAACATGACGATCACGAAGACGCCGAGCAGGAGGTCGCGGTGCCTGGCCACGGCGGCGCCCACGACCATGCCGCTCCCGATGGCGACGGGGAAGAAGATGGCCGTGACGCTCTTGTCGCGGACCGTCCCAGACAGGCCCATCGAGCCCATCATGGCCACTACCGCACCCAGCAGCATGGCGATCAGGATGCCCTTGGAGCCGGCCCCGGTCTGGCCGGCGTAGAGGCGCTCGATGCCCAACACGCTTCCCATGCCCAGCACGCTCCCGGCAGCCATGCGGAATCGGTTCAGACCCGGGTCGGAGGCCACCAGCCGGTCGCGCCAGCTCCAGCCGGCCGGTCCAATCAGAGCGGAGCCCGAGGGGTCATGGTCACCCGCGAGGGCGAGCGACCCAGCGGTGGCCAGGTCGGGGCACCCTCTCCGGACCGGCGCGGGGCCCCCTGATCGAGGGCCCAGGCCCGTCGCCAAGCCGACGCATCGGGGCCGGTCAGGCCAGGGGTGGTCCCTGCTGCCGCCCGCCGCCGGGCCGACCACCAGTCCGTGGTCACCTCGTCGGTAAGAGCGGCCACGCCGGCTTCGATGCGGACCGAGAAGCGCCGGGCGTCCTCGTCGAGCGTCGGCCACAGGGCCGGCCCGAAGGTGACGGTGGTGGGTGATCGGCGGATCCGCGACGCCCCCCGGGCCAGGATGCGCCGGGTGCCCTGCATGTACACGGGGACCACTGGAGCATCGGCCTTCTTGGCCAGGTAGGCGGGCCCGCCCTTGAATGGCTGTCCCCACCCGTCCCGGCTGCGGCCCCCTTCGGGAAAGATGACCAGGTTCCATCCGTCGCCCAGCAGGTCGGTGGCCAGCTCGCTGCCCCGCCGGCTGACCCTGGTGCGCTCGATGGGTATGGCGGCAATGGCCAGCGCCCACATGGCCGCCTTCCAGCGACGGTCGAAGAAGTAGTCAGCGCCGGCCGCCACCACGCACCGGCGCCGGAAGCGCTCGGGCATGCACACCAGCAGCAGCCCGGTGTCGAGGTGGCTGGAGTGGTTGGCGGCAAAGATGACCGGAGCCTCCAGGTCGGCCAGACGGTCCCGACCGCTCACCCGGGGCGACGCCAGGACCTGCATCACCGGCGCCGTCACCGCCTCCAGCATCACCGCTCGGGCGGCCCGAGCTGGCCAGCGCCGGGACCACTCAGTGTCGTAGTCCACCCCCAGGGACTTCTCCAGGGCTGGCCGCTCGACTCCGCCGGGCCACGTCGGGGGGCCCAGAGGGAAGCCGGCCGGGCGTGAGTGGCCAAGGCGCTTGGGCAAAATAGAGCTCAATTTCGCGCCTGCTTCTTGCCCACTGAAGCGAGGCTGCTCAACGCACGTCAGCCATCAGCAGTGGGGGCGAGTGGAAGTGGGTGATAGACGGGTCCCGACCGACCACGTCCTCGGCCATCTCCAGGGCGTCGGCCAGGGTGGAGGCCGGCTTGAAGCCCAGGCGGCGCACGGCGGCCGGGTCCCCGCCCACGATCACCACCCCGCCCACATGCGCCAGGGCGTGGGCGCACCAGTACCACATGTAGAAGGGGTGGACGCCGTGGTAGGCGTGGCTGGTCCGGTACAGGTGGATGTACCAGGGGTCGGTGGCGAAGGACTTCTCGTACTTGGCCTCGATCTCCAGGGGGTCGGTGGTCTCGGCCAGCACCTGCTCGAAGAAGTCGATGTAGCTCGGGTGGTGGACCGGGTTGAAGGCCCACGGCGTGTCGTGGCTCATGATGACCACCCCGCCCTGGCGCACCAGGGGCCGGCCCCGGTAGGAATTGAAGAAGTAGCCCAGGCCCAGGCAGGCCACCAGGACCGGGTTCATTATCGAATTGACGTTGTAGGGGCAGATGTAGGGCAGGCCCATGGTCACCACATCGGCCTGGCCCGCCACCTCCACCAGTTGCTGGGCGTAGACCGCCTCGGTGGTGAGGGCGTGCACCGCTTCCACCTCCCCGGCCCGCACCCCGGTTACGTCCTGGGGCGAGCGGATGGAGTGGAAGATGCCCCGGGCCAGGCGGGGGGGAGTGCGCTCCAGGGCGGCGGAGGAAGCGAGGAAGGCCGCCCTGTCCCGTCCCGTCCACTCCCACTCCCGGCGCTGGAGGAAGCGGAACTGCTCGGGGAAGCTGTTGGTGTTGAGGGTGGTCTCGATCTGGAAGATCTTGACCCCGCTGGCTGCGATGTGGCGGCCCATGCGCCAGTTGGATGAGTGCAGCTCGGAGTGGTGCTGGTCCATGAACGAGCGGCTCTGGAGCATGGTCCGCACGTTGTGGTGATGGCGCAGGCTGGCGTAGGAGGCCAGACCGGTGGCCACGCTCTTGTGTCCCCCGTCCATGGCCACCAGGTTGATGTTGACGTAGACCAGGAGGTCGCTGGTGGCCGCCCGCTTGTTGAGCTCCACGTCCTCTCCGGCGTCGGTGGTGCCCAGGTGGACCAGGTTCGACCGGTCCTCGGCGTCGTGCTGGGTCAACAGGCCGTGGGGGGCGAAGGCGTCGTACACCCGGTCACCCAGGGCGTGGCGCAGCTCGGGCTCGGTCATGCGTCGGTGCAGGGCCAGGGCGGCTATGAGCACCACGTCGTCCACCCCGGCCTGGGCGGCCAGCTCGAGCACGGCCTCGATCACCCGTTGGCGCACGTCGGGGGAGCGCATGGGGGGCAGCGGGAGCGAGATGTCATCGAAGGCGATGGTGAGGCGCATGCCGGGTCGGAGCAGGGCGTCCAGGGGGGCGCTATCGCCTTCGGGGTGGGACAGGGCGTGGGCGATGGCGCCTTCGGGATCGGCCAGGGCGTCGAGGGGCTCGGGTGGGTAGACCACCCGGCTGCCTGCCGGGAGGCGCTCCAGGCGGTAGCCCTCGCCGTGCCAGAACAGCGTGGGTGGGGTGGAGCGGTCGACCTCGAGGACGAAGCCGGGCCTGGGGCTCAAAGAAGGGGTCCTTTCGTGCTGGGCTGGGCAGGGCTCGGTCGTGTAGGGCGCCGGTCCGGGGCCTGGCGTCGGTCCGAGGCCTGGCGTCGGTCCGGGTCGTGACGCCGGTCCGGGTCGTGACGCCGGGGCGGGGCCACCGACCCCCGCCGGCCAGGCTCGAAAACCACCTTCACGCTACCGCGCCGGCCGGCCGCCCCGGCGTGGGCGATAGCTTCCTCGTAACGGTCGAGCGGGTAGCGGGCCGAGACCAGCCGGCCCAGGTCGGCGTCGGCCACCAGGTCGAAGGCCAGCTCGAACGTTCGGCGCCCCCCGGCCTCGCACCCGTAGGCGTAGGCCCCCATCAGTTTGACCTCACGGTGCCACAGCGGGGTGAGGTCGACCTTGACCGTCCCAGGCATGCCGACCAGGACCACCGTGCCGGCCGGGCGGACCACCGCCAGGGCCTCCTCCACCGAGTCGGCGCTGCCCACGCAGTCGATGACCACGTCAGCTCCGCCGGTGAGCCGGCCGCCCACCGTGAGGGATCGGGTCTGGCGCCTGACCGCTCGGCGGACCTGACCAGGCTCCACCACCAGGTCGGCGCCCAGGTCGGCGGCCAGCCGGCGCTGCTCGGGATGCTTGGCCCCTATCACGACCGTGCCCGGCAGGCTCAGGTGGCGCAGGGCAGCCACCGTGCACAGTCCAAGAGTCCCAGCTCCCA
Source organism: Acidimicrobiales bacterium (assembly GCA_003244275.1). Lineage (GTDB taxonomy): Bacteria > Actinomycetota > Acidimicrobiia > Acidimicrobiales > QHCF01 > QHCF01. The sequence continues at coordinate 332 of QHCF01000027.1, read as the reverse complement.
GCACGGCCACGGTGGAGCCCTCCTGGATCTCGGCAGCCAGCACGGCATGCACGGCGCAGGCAGTGGGCTCGACCATGACGGCCGACTCGTCCGTCATGGCGTCCGGTACCGGGTGCAGCTGGCTGTGATGGGCCACCAGCGTGTTCGACCAGCCACCACCGGTGTCGGTGCAGTAACCGGTCTGCAGGCCCGGCTGGATATGGCCGAAGGCGACCCGCTCGCAGCTGCCGGTGCGACCCTTCGCACAGGCCGGACAGGGTGGGACGATGGCCCGAGCCAGGCAGCCCAGTACCGGCTCGATGACGACCCGGCCGCCGAGGCCGCCGGCACCG
>QHCF01000142.1:18350-18612 GCA_003244275.1 Acidimicrobiales bacterium | reverse complement strand
GGCCACCGCGGCCAGGGCCAGGGTGGGTGCCGCGGCGTACCCGACCAGCGCCACCGGCAGGGCAACCAGGACGGCCACCACCACCCGACGCCGCCCCCACCGGGCGACTAGGGACGCCAGGGCCAGGGCTCCGATCACCGCGCCGACGCCCTGGGCGGTTACCAGCACCGAGGTGCCCCTGGCCTGTTGGTGGAACAGCTTGAGGGCCACCGCCGGCACCAGGGCAATGAACGGGGACGCCAGCAGGGCCACCACCGCGATC
>QHCF01000142.1:0-18271 GCA_003244275.1 Acidimicrobiales bacterium | reverse complement strand
TGGATCGGGGGCCCGGGCCGGGGGACGGGGGCGGACCACCAGCAAGGCAACCAGGACGGTCAGGAAGGAGGCGGCGTTGAGGGCAAAGGCCAGGCTGTAGGAGCCGGCGACGATGGCCACTCCGGCCAGGGCCGGCCCGATCACCCGACCCAGGTTGAACTGGGCCGAGGACAGTGAGATAGCCGCCAGCAGCTCGCCCGGCTCCACCAGGTCGGGCAGCATGGCCTGGTAGGCGGGAAAGCCCACTGCAGCCATGACGCCGCCTCCGAACACCACCAGGGTCACGATCCCCGGACGAGCATGGCCGGTGACCGCCAGCACCGCCAGCCCGGTGGCAAAGACGGTCTCGCCGGCCGTGGTGACCAGCAGCCAGCGGCGGCGGTCGAAGCGGTCGGCCATGGCCCCGCCCACCGGTGACAGGAGTCCGATGGGCACGAAGGCAGCCGCCGCCACCAGGCCGGTCCATCCCGCCTGATGGGTACGAGCAGTCACCAGGACCCCGACCGCCACCGTCTGCATCCACGTCCCGACGTTGGAGACCAGGGCAGCTGACCAGAGCAGGGCGAAGTCGCGCCGACGCAACGGCCGCAATGAAGCAAGACCCACGCCCCTGAGGGTAGAGCCCGTGGGTAGCCTCGCTGGCCCAGCAGTGCCCCGCTGCCCCGCCCTGAGAGACCAGCCCGGGGAAGGGGGAGGCTGTTACACCTGTTCGTCATGATGGTCCTATGGAACGGCAACTGGTCCTGTTGGATGACCTCGGGGCCTCAGGTGAGGTCGGAGCGCGAACCTGGCGCCTTGACGAGCGAACCAAGGAGCTGGGCAGAGAGGGACTGGCCCTGGCGCGGGCAGCTCTGCGCGACGCGGCTCGGCGGGCGACGGCGGCGTGACCGGCGCCCGGGCCCATGACCGCGGTCGGAGCACGTCCCGGTAGTTAGGCTGCCGGCCATGTCCGTGCCCGGCCTGGTCGAGCGCCTGGGGCATCCGCCCGGAGCGAAGCTGCTGATCGTCACCTGTGATGACCTGGGGTCAAGTCACGCGGCCAACGACGGCGTATTCGAGGCGCTGCGGACGGGGATGGCGACCAGCGCCGGTCTGATGGTGCCCTGTCCCTGGGCCAGGGAGGCAGCCGCCCGGTACCGGGGCGAGGACGTGGGCGTCCAGCTGGCCCTCAATGCCGAGTTCGACCTGTACCGCTGGGGCCCCATCACTCAATCGCCGTCCCTGCTCGACGGGGACGGCGGCTTTCCCCGCACGGTGGCTGATCTTTGGGACCACGCCGATGTCGACGAGGTCCGCCGGGAGTGTCGGGCCCAGGTGGAGCGGGCCATCTACTGGGGATTCGACGTCAGCCACCTCCACTCCCACCTGGCCACCCTGGCTCTCCGGCCGGAGTTCTTCGACGTCTACCTGGAGCTGGCGGTGGACTTTCGCCTGCCCATCCGCCTGTCGGGGGCGTCAACCGAGCGGAGCATCGGGTTCCCATTTCGCCGGCTGGCCGCCGAGGAAGGGGTGGTCTTCCCGGACCACCTGGTGGTCGCCAGCAATCCGGTTGGGACGGGAGTGGGCAGCCGGCGAGTCCTGGAGAGAGCCCTTTTCGAGCTGGCTCCTGGCGTGACGGAGGTCTGCGTGCACCCGGCACTGGACACTGACGAGCTGCGAGCTCTGGCCCCTGACTGGGCCGCCAGGGTCGACGATCACCACCTGGTGTGCCATGACTCCTCGCTGGTCGACCTGGCCGAACGGGCGGGCGCCATCCTGGTCGGCTACCGAGCCCTGCGCCAACTCATGCGTGGTTGAGGCGGACGGGGTGTCAGGTCTGGCTCTGGCCGGGCAAGGTCTGAGTCTGGCCGGTCAGTGGCCCCCAGACCAGCGCTGAGCGGGTACTCACCACCGCGCCGCTGGCGGCCTCGGCGGTTACAGCCAGGGTGGTGGCTCCCGAGCCGGCGGCGATGCTGAACGGCGACAGACCCGGACGAGATCCGAGGGTGCCGAGAGAGATCCGCTGACCCTTGGGCTCCACTGCCCACAGTTGGTAGGTCATGTTGCGAGAGAGGGCCGGCAGCTTGGTGTCGGTGAGGTAGCCATGCCCGTCGCTCAGCACTACTGCCTCGGCCGAGTAGCCGCTGACTGGGCTGCGCAGGTCGACCCGCTGGGCACTGGGATCAACCAGGGCAGCCGCCACCACCTGCTGGAGGCCGTGATCGGACACCGCTGACGATACCCCGTTGACCCGGTGCTGGAGGGCGTGAATCTCGGCGCCCACGGCAAAGGTCACTCCGGCGACCGCAGCCACGGCCGCCGCCACCAGGGACATCCGCAAGGCCCGCTGGCGCTTGGGCGGTGGGAAGACTCGAGTGAGCCTCAGCTCGGGGGGAGGTTCCTCCAGACTGGCCTGGATGCTTTCCCAGAGCTCGGAGGGAGCGGCCGTCCCGACGTTGCCGAGGGCAGCGGCCACCTCTCGGTGGTCGGTCACCTCTGCCCGGCACCGGGGACAGGTGGGAAGATGGCTGGAGACCACATCAGCCTCATGGCCCTCGACGGCGTCGAGGGCAAAGGCCCCGAGCAGCGCCTCGATCTCGGAGTGAGACATGGGCTCGGCATCGCCGGGTTCGTGCATCCGCAGGGTATCGCTCAACTCAGATTCACCCCGCTGGCCGCCAGGGTGGGCCGCATGCGCTTGAGGCCGGCCCGGATTCGACTCTTCACCGTCCCCTCCGGCTGGTCCAGCATGACGGCCACCTCTCGATAGGTGTGGCCTCCGAAGTAGGCCAATTCGATGGCCTTGCGCTCCTCATCAGGCAGCGCCGACACCGCCCCCTTGAGGTGGTCGGCCACGGCCAGATCCCACACCTGACGCTCGAGGTCGTAGCCGGCGCCAGCCGTCTCCCTCGACTGTCGGTCCTCCCGTCGGCGCCTCGACGTCTCCGCCCGCACCAGGTCGACTGCTCGCCCGTGGGCCTGAGCGAGCAGGTACGAGCGCAACGAGCCACGATCCGGATCGAACTTCTCGGGCTGGTTCCACAGACGCAGGAAGACCTCCTGGACCACCTCCTCGGCAGTGGTGACATCTCCCATCACCCGCCGGGCCAGGGCGTAGACCGCTCCCGCGTGGCGCCGATAGCTCTCGGCCAGGGCATCTTCGTGCCATCGTCCGATAGAAACTACGAGGCTGGCATCGCTGGCTTCCGATAGGTTGTTCGTGGTCCTGGCCCATCTCGAGGGCTCGCCCGGGCGGCGAACTGGAGCCAGGCTATCCGGCGCCCGAGCCGCGTCAGCCTCACCCCCCGTCGTCAGCACCGGTCCCGTCGGGCATCGGTCCCGTCGTGCATCGGTCCCGTCGTGCATCGCTCCCTGCGGACCCGTTCCCCCATGCGGTGATCCGAAAGCCCGACCGGCGCCGAACTCCCAGTTGAACTCTAACGAAGGAGGCTCGCCGCCTTGTCCCGTCTCGGTCGCGTCACCCTGCAGTGCACCGCCGTGGTCGCCCTGGCCACCGGACTGGCTGCCTGTGGCAGCAAGAGCAGTTCGCCCCCGCCGGCCAGCTCGGGGTCCGGTTCCAGCACCACCGCCAGCTCGGGTTCTTCGGCGGCCAGCGGCTCCACGACGATCGACATCAAGAATTACAAGTTCATGCCCGACCAGCTCACCGTGAAGGTGGGCAGCACCATCACCGTGCACAACATGGACTCGACGGTCCACACCCTCACCGCCACCAACAAGGCGTTCGACACCGGCGACATCCCGGCCAATGGGACCAAGACGATCACGGTCAGCAAGCCCGGGACCTATCCCTACGTCTGCACCATCCACCAGTTCATGATGGGAACGCTCACGGTCTCCGGCTGAGGCGTCGGGCGGCGACCGAGGCTCCCACCTTGCCGGGCGCGCTGAGCCGCCGCTCCTTCGTGACCGCCGGTGGCCTCCTTGGCGCCGGCCTGCTCACCGCCTCGTGCTCGGGAGGTCAACCGCGGTCCACTCCAACGACGGTCAAGTCATCGGCCGTCAGTGGGCCCGAATTGCGGGGCGATCTGCAGATGGTCGCCCTGGCGGCCAGCTTGGAGAACCTGGCGGTGGGCCTGTATGGCCAGGCCCAGCATGCCCTGGCCAGCGGCCGGATCGGGCCCAGCCCAGCGGTGGCGGCGTTGGCCCAGAGCGTCCAGGACCAGCATGGTGATCACGCCAACTCATGGAACGCCCTGCTGACCATGGCCGGCAAGCCCAAGGTGACCGGGCCCGATCCCATCCTCAAGCCCGACTTCGACAAGGCATTCGCCCAGGTGGCCAACATGGGCTCCCTGCTCGGACTCATGCTGATGCTGGAGCGCACCCTGGCCGCCACTCAGCTCCAGGCCCTGGGAACCGTGCAGGATCCCGGTACGATCAGGGCGGCCGGCGTCATCTACCCGGTGGAGATGCAACACGCGGCCATGCTGCGCTTCCTGCTCGGCCAGTACCCCGTCCCCGATGCCTTTGCCCAGTTGGACCTGGCCCGGCCGGCCACCGACTACCAGGCCTGAGCCAGCCACCAGGCACCGACCCACCAGGCACCGGGTGTACTCCGTCGGCTATTTGCAACTTTGGTCATCCAGGTGCCGCACTGGCACCGAAGACCAGGCCAGTACCGAGCATCACGCTCTACATGACACCAGACCGCCAACGAAGGAAGTCGCTGATGAGGTATGACGAAGGGCGCTTGGAGGAGTTGATCGAAGAGTCCGCGGACCTGCAGACGGATGGCATGAAGTCCACCCGAGGTGCCTTGGACGACTTGGTCGAGATCACCAAGGACCAACAAGCCCATGCTGACCCAGACGAGGCACGTGACCTCGCCACCGACCGTCGCCCCTTGGTGGGGACGGGCGCCAAGCTAGGCGGTGCCCTCGCCGCAGGAGCGGTTGGTGTAGGTGCGCTGGGCATGGTTTCCGCCTTTGCCCAGGGCAATGTGAATGTGCAGGCCTTGCAGACCTCGGCCAGCGTGGAGAATCTGGCCGTGTTTAGCTACGGCAAGGCGCTCGGGCTGCCCTACATCGCCAACGGCAACGCGGTGATCAAGGCCTTCGCCATGAAGACCATGCAGCAGCACGCCGCCCACGCCCAGGCCTTCAACGCGGCCGCCACCAAGCTCGGTGGCAAGGCCCAGATGAACCCTGACCCCGTCATCGCTCCCAAGGTCATGGCCATGCTGCCCGCCCTGGTGGCGGCCACTACTACCACCGGGCCGCCCATGGTGGTGGCCCTGGCCACTACTCTGGAGCGCACCGCTGCGGAGACGTACAGCAAGAACTGCCAGCTCATGAATGACCTACCCTCCCGCTCGGTGATGTCCAGCATCCTGGGAATCGATGTGCAGCACCTGGCCGTCCTGCTTGCCGTAAGTGCCCTGCTCAAGGGTGGCGCTCCTCAGCTGATTGCCATCCCCACCAACGATGCAGCCCTGCCCGCGGCCGCCGGAAGTGTCGGTTTCCCCGATACCTTTTTTCCCAACGACCCCACATATGCCAGGCCCCCCGAGGAAGGCGCAATCGCATGAGGACCAATCATTCAGACCCGATGCAGATCAGCGAGGGCGAGCTTCAGCGGGCCACCGCCGATCTCGATGAGTTTCACAACGAGACCTTTCCCTCGTTCCAGCAGAGCCTCACCACCTGGGCCGACGAGGCCCGGGCCCATACCCAGCGGATCAGCTCCAAGGTGGCCAGTCGACGCACCTTCTTGATGGGTAGCGGTGTAGTGGTGGGCGGCGTAGCTCTGGCTGCCTGTGGCAGCAGCAAGAAGAGCAGCAGCACGACTACCACCAGCGGTGGCAGCAGCACCACTGGTGCCGCTGGCGGTGCCTTCAGCGGTGACGCCGAGGTGGCAGCTACCGCGGCCAGCCTGGAGAACCTGGCGGTGGCGGCCTACACCATGGGTCTTGCGGCCGCTACGGCCGGCAAGCTGGGCGCGGTTCCACCCGCAGTGGCCACCTTCGCCATGACGGCCAAGGCCCAGCACACGGCTCACGCCGGGGCTTTCAACGCAGTGGTGACCGCGGCCGGCAAGCCCATGGTGACCAAGCCCGACCCGGCGGTGCTGCCCGCCGTCCAAACCGCTTTCGGGAAGGTCACCAACGTCACCGGTCTGGCCATGCTGGCCTTGGAACTGGAGAACGAGGCGGCCAACACCTACCTCAGCGATCTGGGAATGGATCTCAAGTCCAGCCAGCTCATCGGGGCGCTGGCCACCATTCAGCCGGTGGAGCGCATGCACGTCTCGATCCTCTACTTCGTGCTGGGCCAGTACCCGGTGCCGGAGACCTTCCAGATGGCTAATATTCCCTCAGGGGACGCGGCCCGGCCGCCAACCGATATCAATATGTGATCAAAGCTCCAATGAGCTTGGAAGAAGGGCGGCCCACTAGGGCCGCCCTTCTTCGCGTACCACCTCGGGACAGCCACCGCCCCGGTCGGCAGTAACCTGGCTGGCATCGCTCTGCTGGATGACGCCACCATCACTGCTGCCCTGTCCCACCTGGACTGGCAGCGCCAGGATGACCAACTGGTGAAGGTGCACAGGGCGCCCGACTTCGCCGGTGCGCTGGCTTGGGTGAATCAGGTGGCGGAGCGGGCGGAGGCAGCCAACCACCATCCGGACATCGACATCCGTTGGAACGCCGTGACCTTGCGGCTGTCCACCCACTCCGCCGGCGGTATCACCCACGCCGACCTCGACCTGGCCGCCCAGATCGACGCTCTGGTGCGCCAGTAGGGCCTGACCACGCACTACGTCCCATACCACCAGCTCGAGGGTCGGCCTCACGTGGTGGTGGATGGGGCGCCCGGGCCGGGTACCGTCCTCACCCTCTCGCACTGGCCGTCAAGCCCCACACCGGCCCCCCTGGCCGCCGACCTGTCCGCCCAGATCGCCCTGCGCTGGCTGGCCGGCAGGCACCGGCGGAGGTGGAGGGGGGCCGACGCAGTGACCATCGATCACCTCGACCAGGACGGTCTGGTGTCGCTCTGTGCCCTGGTCTGTCCGCAGGCCGCCCTGGCCAGGCGGGCCGTGTTGGAGGAGGTAGCGAGAATAGGCGACTTCGCCACCGGCCGGAGCCGCCACGCCGCCCGGGTGAGCTTCGCTCTGGCCACCCTGGCTGACCCGGAGCGATCGCCCCTCGACGCGGCTCGAGCTGATCAGTCCTACCCGCAGCGCTGTGCCGCCCTGACCGAGGAGCTCGTGGACCGCCTGCCGGGGCTGGTGGACGACCCCGGGTCCCACCGGCATCTGTGGGCCGAGGAAGACGCCGCTGTGACCACCACCCAGGCGGCACTGTCCTCCGGTGACGTGTGGATCGAGGAGGTGAGGGATCTCGATCTGGCGGTGGTCCACGTAGCCAGTGGCTGCCCAGTACTGCTGGCCACCCAGTTCATGAGGAGGCGAGATGCGTCCTGGCATCCGGTCGCCATCCACAATGCCATTCGCGCCATGCGGGTGATGGTCGTGCAGGGAGCTCGGATCGAGCTGCGCTACCGGTATGAGTCATGGGTGCGGATGGTGTCGCAGCGCCCCGCCCCCCGCGTCGATCTGGGTCCCCTGGCCGATCAGCTGACGGCCGAGGAGGCACCGGGGGGCCCTCAGTGGCTCTTCGACGGCGTAGAGGCCATCGTCCCCTCGCTGCGCCCGGCCGGCGACGGGTTCACGACAATCGAGCCGGACAGAGTCCGCGCCATGGTCGAGGCCCACCTGCGGTCGAGCCCTCCGGCGTGGAATCCCTGGGGGACCGTCCAGGAGGTGAGCCGGAGACACAAGCCCCGGCAGTAGCGTATCGGGGATGGACGAGCGACTGTGTCTTCTCACCGTGCACGCCCACCCCGACGACGAGTCGTCCAAGGGTGCCGGGACCGTGGCCCGGTACCACCAAGAGGGGATCCAGACGGTGCTGGTGTGTGCCACCGGTGGCGAGGAGGGCGAGATCCTCAACCCGGCCATGGACCGGCCCGAGGTACGCGCCCGTATCCACGAGGTCCGCCAGGAGGAGCTGGCCCGGGCAGCCAAGGTCATCGGCTACGACGAGGTGGTCATGCTGGGCTACCGGGACTCGGGAATGGCCGGCACCCCGGCCAACGAGGATCCCCGGTGCTTTGCCAGGGCGCCGCTCGAAGAAGCCGTGGGACGGCTGGTGGCCGAGATCCGTCGCACCCGACCACAGGTGGTGGTGACCTACAGCGACGACCAGAGCGGCTATCCCCACCCTGACCATCTGAGGGTCCATGACATCAGCGTGGTGGCCTTTGAGGCCGCCAGCGACCCGGCCGCCTATCCCGATGCCGGGCCTCCCTGGCAGCCGCTCAAGCTGTACTACACGGTGTGGTCACGGACGCGGATCGTCCAGCTGCACGAGACGTTCCTGGAGCTGGGCCTGGAGTCGCCCTTTGACAACAGCTGGTTCGAAGACCGGCCCTCTCAGGAGGAACGCATCACCACCATCATCGACGTGACCGAGTGGGCCGACGTGCGCCCCAACGCCCTGCTGGCCCATGCCACCCAGGTCGACCCAACCTCGAAGTTCTGGTTTGGCCTGCCACCCGAGGTGGCCCGGTCCATCCATCCCTACGACGACTACTGCCTGGCCCGCAGTCTGGTAGGGACCTTCGATGGCGAAGATGACCTGTTTGGGGGGGTTCGGGATACCGTGATTCGCCACTAGCCTGGTATTCGATTCTTCCGATGTCGCCCGAATGCGACCGGCCGAGCAAATCGATCACGACCCAAGGGAGACACCGCACATGGTCAAGTGGCTGACCCAGGAGTGGCTGGACGAGTTCAAGCGGCTGGCCCAGAGCCAGCCCGAGCGTCCCGGAGCATCAGCCCGCATGCAGTACGTGGTGACGGGTGGGCCGGACGGAGAGGTCCGCTACTACTGGGACCTGGAGAACGGCAAGCTGTTGGATACCAGGCTGGGGGACCTCCCCGACTCCGAGGTGGTCCTCACCCAATCCTACGAGGATGCCCTCAAGATCCAAAAGGGTGACCTGGATCCCAATGCCGCCTTCATGCAGGGCCGAGTGAAGGTAACGGGCAACATGGCCAAGCTCATGTCACTGCTGCCCATCACCAACTCCCCCGAGTACAAGCAGCTCCAGACAGAGGTGCTGGCAATAACTGAGTTTTAGGGAAGGGGAGGCAGGTCGGTCTCACGGGCCTTGGGCGGGGGTGATGCCTGGGCCGGCTGCACATCGGGCTGAGCCGGCGGCAGGGTCTGAGCCGCTGGCTGGGCGGCCTGAGCTGGCTGCCCGCCCTGAGCCGGCTGTCCGGCCTGCTGGCCCCCCTCGTCAATGCCGCGCTGGAACTCGTTCTTGGCCGAGCCCAGCGACCGGGCCAGCTTGGGTATCTGGGATCCGCCAAAGACCAGGGCAATCACCGCGATGACGATCAGGATGTCGGGGCCGACGAAGTTGGCGAGAATCATGTAGCACATTCTAGCCCGACCTGCCTCGGGTCTCAGCGCACTCGGAACAACGATTCGCCGGTCGTATCCTCCTCCACCACCTCGACATCGTCCACCTGGGCCATCGGTGGCCCGTCTCGGCACCAGGCCACCAGGGCGTGGACATCTGAGGGCGCCCCCTCGAACGCCGCCTCCACCCGCCCGTCGCGGCAGTTGCGGACCCAGCCCGCCAAGCCGGCGGCCCGGGCCTGACGCCGGCAGGTGTCCCGGAAGAATACGCCCTGGACCGCTCCGCTCACCACCACCCGACGCCGTATCGTCTCTGCATGCCAGCCGGGGGAGATGGCCAGATGGTATCCCCCGGTGCCATTCTGGCGGTGGTCGGGGTTACGGTGCGCTTCGGCGGCGTATGCGCCCTGGAGGGGGTGTCTCTGGGGGTCGGCCCCCGCGAGGTGGTGGGCATAGTGGGGCCCAACGGAGCCGGCAAGACCACCCTGTTCAATGTGATCTGCGGGTTCGTGCGGCCCGCCGCCGGCCACATCGAGCACGCCGGCAGGCCCATCCGACCGGTTCCCCACCGCCTGGCCAGTCTGGGCATCGCCCGCACGATTCAGGCGGTCGGGTTGTGGAAGGGTCTCACGGTGGTCGAGAACGTCATGACAGGGGCTCGCCACGGGGGACCATGGAACGCCGGCAGGAGAGGCTGGCACGCCGAGCGGGTCTTGACCAACAAGGCTCTCGAGCTCTTGAGCCAGCTCGATCTGTCTGCCTACGCCAACCATCTCCCCGCCACCCTGCCCTACGGGCTGCAAAAACGAGTGGCCCTGGCCCGGGCGCTGGCCTCGGAGCCCTCTCTCCTGCTGCTGGATGAGCCAGCCAGCGGCCTGTCGCAGGCCGAGGTGGACGACCTGGCCCAACGGCTGGGGATCCTGGGTAAGCAAATGGCCGTCCTGATGGTCGAACATCGCGTGGACCTGGTCATGTCGGTGAGCGACCGGGTGGTCGTGCTGGACTTCGGCCAGGTGATCGCCAGCGGCTCGCCCGAGCAGGTTCGCTCGGATCCAAAGGTGATCGCCGCCTACCTGGGGACTGGCTCCGCCGGGCAGTGATGCTCGGCTGGCCCCTCGGGGCACCCGGGGCCAGGGACCGGTCGGCGCTCCAGGTCCGGGGCCTCAGTACCTCCTATGGGCCGGTCCAGGCCCTGCGGGACGTCTCCCTCGACGTCTCCGCCGGCTCCATCACCGCCGTGCTGGGCGCCAACGGGGCGGGCAAGACCACCCTGCTGCGAACCATGACCGGTCTGGCCAGGGCCAGTACCGGGCGGGTGGACTACGCCGGCCACGACCTCGTCGCCCTGGCCACCGAGGAGGTGGTGCGCCTGGGCGTGGCCCACGTACCGGAGGGGGGAGGGGTGATCGCCGAGCTCACGGTGGAGGAGAACCTACGCCTCGGAGCCCTCTGGCGGGATGACCGACTCGATCGCAAGCGGGCCCTGGCCGAGGTCTACCAGCTCTTTGGTGTCCTCCAGCGCCGCCGTCGGCTGCTCGCGATGGCCCTGTCCGGCGGCGAGCGCCAGATGCTGGCCCTGGGCCGGGCGCTCATGGGCCGTCCCCGGGTGCTGCTCCTCGACGAGCCATCGCTGGGCCTGGCCCCCATGGTGGTGTCCCAGATCATGGCCCTGCTTCGCCAGCTGTGCGACCAGGGCGGCCTCGCGGTACTGCTGGTGGAGCAGAACGCCCGCAGCGCCCTGGCAGTCGCCGACCGGGCGGTGGTGCTGTCACTTGGCCAGGTGACGCTGTCTGGTCCCGCAGCCGCGATCGGAGCCGACCCCGATCTACAGCGCCATTACCTCGGGGCGTGAGGGGTGCAGGACTTCGTCTCCTACACCCTGGCGGGCATCACCACCGGGATGGTCTACTCGTCGGTGGCCATGGCCCTGGTCCTCATCTGGCGGGCCACTCGGGTGGTCAATTTTGCCCAGGGCGGCCTGGCCATGCTGACCACGTACCTGGCCGTCAGCCTGGTCGATCGCCATGCCCCCTACTGGTTGGCCTTCGTTGCGGCCCTGGCTGGTGGACTGCTTGTGGGAGCCGCCCTCGAGGTGGCGCTGGTGCGACCGCTGGCCTCCCGGCCACCCCTCAATGCCGTCATCGTGACCCTGGGGCTGCTGATCCTGGTCGAGGCGGCGGCGGGGCTGATCTGGGGCGGAGGACTCCGGCAATTCCCAGGCCATTTTTCGATGATTGGCTTCACGACCGGGCGGACAACCGTGAACTTCTCGCCGTTCGACGTCTTCACCGTGGGTGCGGTGGTGGCGATGTTGGTCGCCCTGGTGGTGCTGTTCAGGGCGACCAACATGGGACTGCGCATGCGGGCCGCCGCCAACGGGGCGGAGGTGGCTCGACTGCTGGGAGTCAGGGTGGGGCGCATCCTCACCCTGGGATGGGCGCTGGCCGCCCTGGCCGGGTCGCTGTCTGGGCTGCTGGTGGCTCCCAACACCTTCCTCTCGCCCAACTACATGGACGCCGTGTTGGTCTATGGTTTCACCGCCGCGGTCGTGGGCGGCCTGGACAGCCCGGTGGGCGCCCTCATCGGGGGGCTGATCACCGGTCTGGCCCTCAGCTATCTCGGGGGTTACGTGTCGGGTCGTCTGGAGACGCTGGGTGCCCTGGCCATCCTGGTGGTGGTGCTGTTGAGCCGGCCCTCGGGCCTGCTCGGCCACTCCAGCCCCCGGAGGGTGTGAGACGTGGGAGACCGTCGCCGCCATCTTGTCCTGGCGCTGGCCGCCGGGGTTGCCCTGTTCTTGTTGAGCGACAATGTCAACGCCTTCACTGACCAGCAGCTGGCCAACATTGGCCTCTTCGCCATCGTCCTGGCCGGGCTCACCGTGCTCACCGGGCTCAACGGCCAGCTCTCCCTCGGCCACGGTGCCCTGATGGCCATCGGCGCCTATACCACCGCCCTGCTCCTGGCCCACACCCAAATGCCGATGGCGGTGGTCCTCCTGGGCGCCGTCGCCGTCACGGCTGGCGCCGGAGTCATCGTCGGCCTGGCTGCCGCCCGATTGCGGGGGCCGTACCTGGCCGGCGCCACTCTGGCCCTGGCCGTGGGACTGCCCGACGTGGCCAACCAGTACCCGCACACGCTGGGCGCCGACCAGGGGCTGGTCGTTCCCCCACTCAGTCCGCCGGCCTGGTTGGGCCCGCACTTCACCCCGCAGCGTTGGCTGGCGTGGGTCAGCCTGGCCGTTGGCCTGGTGGTCTTGGTCCTGCTGGCCAACCTGTCCAGTGGCCGCCTGGGACGCTCGTTCAAGGCCGTGCGTGACGACGAGGTGGCGGCTGCCCTGGCTGGCGTGGCCGTAGCCCGCACCCAGGTCACGGCCTTCGTCGTCAGCGCCGCCTGCGCCGGCCTGGGTGGCGGCCTACTGGCCCTGGCCGTGGGCCAGGTGGGCTCAGGCGGCTTTCCGCTGTCGTTATCGCTGTCACTGCTGGCCGGGATCGTCCTCGGCGGCCTCGGGAGCCTGCTGGGAGCGGTGTGGGGCGCCGTGGTGCTCGTCTACCTGAACGAGGTGGCCACCAGCGCGGCTACGCACCTCGGCCTGTCCGCCACCACCGCCCCCAACCTGGCCCTGGTGATCTATGGGGTAGTCCTCATCGGGGTCATGTTGGTCTTTCCGGCTGGCATCCAGGGGGGCGTCCGGCGCCTGTCCGCCCTGGTCGGCCAGCTCGGCCACCGGGTCGTTGCCCCCCGAGCGGATGGCTTCTGGCGCCGGAAGGGGGTCCCGTAGAAGCGGGGGTGAGCGTCAGCGTTGCCTGCGGCCCTCGCCCAGCATGCTCAGCCCCCGATGGTCCGGAACCTCATGGCTGGACATGGTAGTTAGGGTAGGGAGCATGGTTCCGTAACCGCGATCTCGGCTGCGTGGTCTGATCAGCCACGCCTGGCGCTCGCCGGGAACAACGGGCTACGAGGGAGCAAGCGACATGGGGCAGCGATCGCGACACTGGCCAACCATGGTTTCCGCCACGGTGGCCCTCAGCCTGGGGCTGGCCGCCTGCGGGGGCAGCTCGGGATCGGGGGCCTCGGGCGGCCCGGGCACCACGCCGGGGATCACCGCTACCAGCATCACCATCGGCACCCACCAGCCCCTCACGGGTGTCGCCTCTCCCGGCTACGACGAGATAGCCCCCGCCTCCAACGCGGTGTTCGCCGACGTCAATGCCCACGGCGGGATCCACGGCCGCAAGATCCGGTATCTGATCGAGGACGACGCCTACAACCCGGCTCAGACCAAGGCGGTGGTGGACAAGCTCGTCCTGCAGGACCACGTCTTTGCCATCTTCAACGGCCTGGGCACGCCCACCCACGTGGCGGTGGAACCATTTCTCAACGCCAACAAGGTCCCTGACCTGTTCGTGTCGTCGGGCTGCGATTGCTGGAACGATCCGTCCAAGTACCCCTACACCTCGGGCTACTCGACCGACTACACGGTAGAGGGCAAGGTGGAGGGCAGATACGTGGCCGACCACTACAAGGGGCAAGAGGTCGGCTACCTGGCCCAGAGTGACGAGTTCGGCCAGGACGGCATGATGGGCCTGGATCAGAGCATTCCCCCCGCCACGGTCGTCTCTCGCCAGACCTATGACGTCACCGATCCCACCGCCAATGTCGGGCCCCAGATGCAGGCGCTCCAGTCGGCGGGTGCCCAGGTGGTGGTCCTCTATGCCATACCTGCCTTCGTTGCCCATGCCATCCAGGCGGCCGCCAAGATCAACTACCGCCCGCATTTCGTCGTATCCAGCGTGGGGGCCAGCAACCCGGCGAACCTGTCTCAGCTGCTGGGTGGGTCCGCCCTGCTCGACGGGCTGGTGACCGACTACTACCTTCCCTCGATCTCCGACACGGCCAACCCCTGGATCAAGCTCTTCAAGGGCATACATGACCACTACCTGGCCAACGTGCCCTTCGACAGCAACGTCGAGTACGGGATGGCGGTGGGCTACACCTTCGTGCGGCTCATGGAGCAGGCCGGCCAGAACCCCACGCAGGCCAGCGTGATGAAGGCGCTACAAACGGCCGACCTGGCCGGGCCGGGGCTGGCTCCCCTGGGGTACTCGCCAACGTCCAACCAGGGCTACACGGGCGTCCAGATGGGCACCATCTCCGGTGGCAATCTCAAGTTGTCGGGCCCGGTCTTTACCTCAACCGACAACGGCCCAGTCAAGGCGACCAAGCCCATCACGGTGGCACCTCCCAAGAGCCTGTAGCCGGCCGCCCCGGGGCGGCTTCCCGGCAGCCTCAGGTAGTGGGCGAGGCCCCCGACGGGGCGCCCGGCGTGCTGCTGGTGGCACCACCCGGCGCCACGGTCGTGGACCCGGCCGGCCCGGTGGTGCTGGTGGCTCCGGGCCCGGTGGTGGTGGTGGCTCCCGGCCCGGTGGTGGTGGCCGCGCCGGGAGTGGTTGCCGGGCCGGGAGTGGTGCTCGGCGGGGGACTGGGCACTGACGTGGTGGTGGGCCTCGGCCGCGTCGACGTGGTGGTCGATCGCTCCACCGGTGGGATGGGAGAGGAGATGGCCGGCTGATTGGTGATGGGGAAGACGGGTGGCTGTTCGGGCTGGACGTAGGACCACAGGACGAACATCCCGGCGAAGGCCACCACGATGGCCACCGTCGAGCGGCGGACCAGCAAGAGCTGGCGCAGCCGTGCCGTGAGCGCGGACCGCACCGCCTACGCCGGCTCGTCGGCGTTGGTCAGGATCGACCGGGGGGGATCGATCCCTGCTCTCTGGAAGGCCAGGGCGATCCGCCGGCGCAACTCCCGTCCGACCTCCCACTGCTTGGCCGGCAGCGTGCGAGCGGTCAGGCGCAGCTGGTAGTAGCCAACGTCGATGGACTCGACGCCGAGCACGGTCGGCTCCTCCAGCAACAGATCCTTCCACTCGTCATCGGAGGTGAGCTCGTCGGCCGCGCTCCGGAGCAGTTCGGTCGCCTGGTCGAGGTCGTAGTCGGCCGGCAGGGGGATGTCGATCACCACCCGAGACCAGTCACGGGACAGGTTGGTGGCCTGCACGATCTGGCCGTTGGGGATTATGACCAGCTCCCCGTTCACCGTGCGCAGCTTGGTGGTGCGCAGGGTCAGCTCCTCTACCGTGCCGCTGGTGCCGGGCGTCTGGCCGGGCACGCTGAGCCGGATGACGTCGCCGAATCCGTACTGGCGCTCGGCGAACAAGAAGAAACCGGCCAGCAGGTCCTGGACCACCCGCTGGGCCCCGAAGCCCAGGGCCACCCCAGCCACTGTGGCCGGGGCCACCAGGGTGGTAAGGGGGACGCCGAACCTGGTCAGTATCAACAGACCCGCCACGAAATAGACCAGGCCGTTCACCGCCCACTCCCCCGCCTGGACCAGGGCCCGAGCGTGCTTGGAGTGCTCGCTTGGGACCAGGCCTCCTGAGACCTGATCCCGGACCTGGCGCTCGAGATAGCGAGCAACCTGCAACGAGGACCAGCTCACGAAGCGAGTGAGCAGCACCGCCCCCAGTGCGAGCAGAACGATCACCAGGCCGTTGGTCTTGGCCCACAGGCCCAAGTGGCTGTTCTTGAACAGAGCGCTGATCATGACCATCTCGTCGCCAAGCTACCGCTTCAAAGCGGACTCACTCTGGCCGCACCAGTCGCTTCGCCTGGTTCGGCGAGCCCGGAAGGGAGCACGCGGTACTGGGTTGAGGACTACCTCGCCACTCGGTACCGAAGAGACCAGCAGTAGTCTCAGCGAAAGTCCCGGGATGACGGCGTGGGGCCGGCCCCCAGGGACAGGGCTTCGAGGCGCTCGGCCACCAGGTTGACCACACCGTCGGCCTTCTCCAGGCGCCCCTTGACCACCAGGGCCAAAGCGGTGCGGGCCACCGACCGGTGGCGGGCCCACACCCCCTGCGAGCAGATGACGTTGACCATTCCGGTCTCGTCCTCCAGGTTGACGAAGATGGTCCCTCCGGCAGTGGACGGGCGCTGGCGGTGGGTGACCAACCCGCCCACCACCACTCTGGCCCCGTCCTGCCCATCGGCCAGGTCGGCCGTCCTCTGCGCCCCTATGGCGTCGAGGGCCGGCCGGGCGAAGTGCACCGGGTGGAGGCCAGTCGACACCCCGGTGGCCCACAGGTCAGCGGCCGTCTCCTCCAGGGTGGTCATGGCGGGCAGGGACGGGGCGGTGGCCCCCGTGACCACCCCGGGAAGGGTGCCGGGCCGTATGCCTTCCACCACCACCCCGGTCGCCCACAGTGCCTCTCGTCGGGAGGGCTCGGGAGACAGGCCACCCAGGGCGCCAGCGGTGGCCAGGGCCTCCAGCTGGGCCCGGGCCAGGCCGGCCCGGCGGGCCAGGTCCTCCATGGTGGTGTAGGGACGGCCGGCGGCGATGCGCTGCGCCACCTCGGTCCCGATGGTGCGCACCGACTCCAGTCCCAGGCGTACGGCGGGTGTGGGAGAGGAGGTCTGGCGGGAGGAGGACATCGCGACAGGTTCCAGGCTGGCCCCGGCGGCACTGGCGCTGACGTCGGGGCGGCGAACCACCACGGCGTGGCGGCGGGCGTCGGCCACCAGGGTCTGGGGCGACCAGAACCCCATGGGCTGGGCGTTGAGCAGGGCCGCGCAGAACGCCGCCGGGTGGTGGAGCTTGAGCCAGGCGCTGGAGTAGACCAGGTAGGCGAACGACACCGAGTGGCTCTCGGGGAACCCAAAGTTGGCAAAAGCAGCCAGCTTGGCATAGATGGCATCGGCCACGTCGGTGGTGATCCCTCGCTCTTTCATCCCGGAATACAGCCTGGAGCGAAGGCGATCCATACGCTCACTCGAGCGCTTCGAGCCCATGGCCTGGCGGAGCTGATCGGCCTCGGCCCCGCTGAAGCCGGCCACGTCAATGGCCATCTGCATGAGCTGCTCCTGGAACAGCGGGACCCCCAGGGTCTTCTCCAGGCATCCCCGCAGCAGCGGGTGCAGGTAGGTGACCGGCTCCCGGCCGGCCCGACGGCGCAGGTAGGGGTGGACGGAGTTGCCCTGGATGGGACCGGGGCGGATGAGGGCCACCTCCACCACCAGGTCGTAAAAGCACCGGGGCTGGAGGCGGGGCAGGGTGGCCATCTGGGCCCGGCTCTCCACCTGGAACACCCCCACCGAGTCGGCCTTGCACAACATGTCGTAGACCTCGGGCTCCTGGGGGATGGTGGCCAGGTCGACGGCGACGCCGTGGTGGCGGGCGATGAGGTCGACACCCAGGTGCAGGGCGGTGAGCATGCCCAGGCCCAGCAGGTCGATCTTCACCAGGCCCACCGCCGCGCAGTCGTCCTTGTCCCACTGGAGCACCGAGCGGCCCTCCATGCGGCCCCACTCGACCGGGCACACCTCCACCACCGGCCGGTCGCAGATGACCATGCCCCCGGAGTGGATGCCGAGATGCCGGGGGAACCCCTCGACCTGGCGGGCCAGGGCGACGACGGGTGCAGGAACGGTGTTGTCTGCGCCTTCGGCGCCCCGGGCGGGGCCCCAACCCCGCCCTCCTCCCAGGCGTGGGGCCCCTTCCCCACGCCGGGCCGTCCTGCCATCTGGGCAGCCGAGATGGCGCGGGACAGGCGGGCATAACCAGCCGGGTCGCGAGCGAGGATGACCAGGTGACGCCCACCGTCGCCGACAGTCAGCTCGGCGCCGAACACGGTGGCCATGCCCAGGGTGGCGGCCGCCTCGGCGAAGCGGACCACCCCGTAGAGGCCGTCGTGGTCGGTGAGGGCCAGAGCCGACAGGCCCAGTCGGGCCGCCTCGGCCACCAGCTCGTGGGGGTGGGAGGCGCCGTCGAGGAAGCTGAAGTTGG
>QHCF01000164.1 GCA_003244275.1 Acidimicrobiales bacterium | reverse complement strand
GCAGGCCTTCATCGACCACGACGGCCTCCAGTGCGGGTACTGCACCCCCGGCCAGATCTGCTCTGCCCTCGGGATGCTGAAAGAGGTCGAGGCCGGCTGGGCCAGCTCGGTGACCGAGGATCTGAATGGGCCGATCGTTCTCGACGAGGACGAGGTCAGGGAGCGGATGAGTGGCAACCTGTGTCGTTGCGGGGCTTACGCCAACATGGTGCCAGCCATCATCGAGGTCGCCTCTTGAATCCGTTTCGCTACGAACGAGCCGCGGACGTCGGCACTGCCATCGCCACGCTGCGCCAGAGCCCCGCGGGGATGTTCCTCGGCGGGGGCACCAACCTGGTGGACCTGATGAAATTGGGAGTGGCCACCCCGGACCTGCTGGTCGACGTCAACCACCTGCCCCTCCACCGGGTGGAGCCCCTGGCCGACGGTGGGCTGAGGGTGGGGGCCGGGGTCCGCAATGCCGACCTGGCCGCCGACCCCACCGTTCGGGCCCGCTACCCGATGCTGGCCGAGGCGCTGCTCTCCGGCGCCTCCGGTCAGCTGCGCAACCTGGCCACCACCGGGGGGAACCTCCTGCAGCGCACCCGCTGCGTGTACTTCCAGGACGTGACCACCCCATGCAACAAGCGTGAACCTGGCTCCGGCTGCCCAGCCATCGACGGCTACAACCGGTACATGGCCATCCTGGGGGCCTCGGGGCAGTGTGTGGCCACCCATCCCAGCGACATGGCCGTGGCCCTGGTTGCCCTGGACGCCGTGGTGCGGGTCACGGGGCCTGGAGGCGAGCGCGCCATCCCGGCCACCGAACTGCACCGCTTGCCCGGCGAGGAACCGTGGCGCGACACCGTCCTGGAGCCGGGCGAGCTGATCACGGCGGTAGACCTACCTGAGCTCCCGAT
This sequence comes from Acidimicrobiales bacterium, assembly GCA_003244275.1. Taxonomy (GTDB): domain Bacteria; phylum Actinomycetota; class Acidimicrobiia; order Acidimicrobiales; family QHCF01; genus QHCF01. The sequence goes on along the minus strand of QHCF01000164.1, from coordinate 9,867 downwards.
GGCCAGGCGCTCCCACTACCGCAAGGTCAGGGACCGGGCGTCCTACGCCTTCGCCCTGGTCTCGGTGGCGGCCGCCTTGGAGCAGGCTGAGGACGGGACCGTGACCGACGTCCGCCTGGCCCTCGGCGGAGTGGCGCATCGGCCCTGGCGGGCGTGGCGGGCCGAGGAGACGCTGCGGGGTGCCCCGGCGACCGATGAGTCGTTCCGCACAGCGGTCGAGGCCGAGCTGGCCGACGCTCGACCGCTGTCCGGCAACGCCTTCAAGGTGCGCCTGGCGGTCAACACCGTGGTCTCGACCTTACGCGGCCTCACCAGGAGGGTTGCGCCATGACAGCTCAGTCGACAACCGCTCCCGAGCGCATGGACGTCCACGCCATCGGCGCCAGCCTGTCTCGTCTGGACGGTCCGGCCAAGGTCACCGGGTCGGCCCGCTACGCGTTCGAGCAGCCGGTCCCCGAACCCCTCTACCTCCATCCGCTGCAGGCCACCATCGCCGCTGGGCGGGTCACCTCCATCGACACTGGCGCGGCCATGGCGGAGACGGGGGTGCTGGCGGTGCTCACCCACCTCAACGCCCTTCGGGTGGCCTCGACCGACGATCCCGAGCTCGCCATCCTGCAATCCGACCGGGTGGCCTTTCGGGGCCAGCTGCTGGGCGGGGTGATCGCCGAGAGCTCCGAGGCCGCCAGACACGCGGCCAGCCTGATCGACATCACCTACCAGCCCAGTCACCACCAAGCGGAGCTGCGGGCTGACAGCGACGACCTGTACGCCCCGGAGCAGCTCAACGCCGGCTTCCCTACCGACACCTGCCAGGGCGACGTGGACCAGGCCCTGGTGTCAGCCGCCCGGGTGGTGGATCAGCACTACACCACCGCCATGTACCACAACAACCCGATGGAGCCCCACGCCACCGTGGCCATCTGGTCAGACGACGGGCTCACTCTGTATGACTCCACCCAGGGTGTGCACCAGGTACGCCAGGTGGTTGCCCCCGTGCTCGGCCTCGATCCCGACCGGGTGCGGGTGATCTCACCCCATGTGGGCGGTGGCTTCGGCTCCAAGGGCGTGCCCCACGCCCACGTCATCCTGGCCGCCATGGCCGCCCAGCTGGTCGCCGGCCGACCAGTGAAGCTGGCGCTCACCCGCCAGCAGATGTTCGCCCTGGTGGGATACCGGACACCTACTATTCAACACGTCCGCCTGGGCGCCGATGCCGACGGCCGCCTGTCGGCCATCAGCAACGACGTGGTGGAGCTGACGTCGCGCTGGAAGGAGTTCGCCGAGCAGACCGGCGCGCCGACCCGGATCATGTATGCCGCGCCCAATCGGCGCACCACCCACCGTCTGGCCCCACTGGACCTGCCCGTGCCCTCCTGGATGCGGGCCCCCGGCGAGTGCCCGGGGATGTTCGGCCCGGAGGTGGCCATGGACGAGCTGGCCATCGCCTGTGGCCTGGATCCGGTCGAGCTGCGGATCCGCAACGAGCCCGAGGTGGACCCGGAGTCGGGCCGGCCCTTCTCCAGTCGCAACCTGGTGGCTTGTCTACGGGAGGGTGCCCATCGCTTCGGCTGGGAGAAGCGTGACCCGACGCCCCGCTCCCGGCGCCAGGAGGGCTGGCTGGTGGGTACCGGGATGGCTTCCTCCACCTACCCGGTCAACCGCATGCCCGGCTCCACCGCTACCATCCGGGCCAGGTCGGACGGGCGCTTCTCGGTCACCATCGGGGCGGCCGACATCGGGACCGGCACCTGGACCACGCTCACCCAGATCGCCGCCGATGTCCTCGAGGTGCCCATGGAACGGATCGAGATGCACATCGGGGACACCTCGTTTCCCTTTGCCACCGTGGCCGGAGGCTCGTCCGGCATGACCTGCTGGGGCTCGGCCCTGGTGGAGGCGGCCGGCAATCTGAGGGCGTGCCTGGATCGTGATCACGCTGGCGTGTTGCCCGCCGAGGGCGTCGAAGCCACCGGTCACCTCCCGGACAATCCATGGAAAGAGCACTATGCCATGCACGCATTCGGGGCCCAGTTCGCCGAGGTGCGGGTGCACGAGGACACCGGAGAGGTATGCGTCCCTCGCCTCTTGGGGGTGTTCGCGGCAGGGAGGATCATCAACTCCAAGACCGGGCGGTCCCAGTTCCTCGGGGGGATGACCATGGGGCTGTCCATGGCCCTTCACGAGAACAGCGTGGTCGACCCCCGCTACGGCCATGTGGCCAACCATGACTTTGCCGAGTACCACATCGCCACCAACGCCGACGTAGGTTCGGTCGAGGTGCACTGGATCGACGAGGTGGACCCCTATGTCAACCCAGTGGGGTCCAAGGGGATCGGAGAGCTCGGCATATGTGGCACTGCCGCGGCCGTCGCCAATGCCGCCCACCACGCCACCGGTGTCAGGGTCCGGGAGCTGCCGGTCACCCTGGACAAGTTCCTGTAGTGGGCCCAGGGGCATTGGGTAGGCTCTTCGCACCGCCCGTTCTTCATGCTCCTCACCATCTCCACGACCCATCAACCCGCCACTGATCTGGGCTTCCTGCTGCACAAGAACCCCGACCGGCATCAAACCGTGGGGCTCAGCTTCGGAGTGGCCCACGTCATCTACCCTGAAGCCTCCCCGCAGCGCTGCACGGCCGCCCTGGTGGTCGACGTCGACCCCATTGGCCTGGTGCGCGACCGACGAGGTCGGCCCGGCAGCAACTTCTCCCTCGCCCAGTACGTCAACGACCGACCCTACGTCGCTTCTTCTTTCATGTCCGTCGCCTTGGCCAGGGTCTTCTCCACCGCTCTGAGCGGACGGAGCAAAGAGCGACCAGAGGTGGCAGACCGGGAGATCCCCCTCGAGGCCAACCTGGCGGTCGTGCCCTGCCGGGGTGGTGAGAGCGTGCTCCGGCGATTGTTCGAGCCCCTCGGTTACACCGTCGACGCCTCGACCATCCCCTTGGACACCCACTTTCCAGCTTGGGGAAACAGCCGCTACCTGGCCGTCCGGCTGAGGGCGACGACCAAGGTGAAGGACCTGCTGGAGCACCTCTTCGTGCTGTTGCCAGTGCTGGACGACGACAAGCACTACTGGGTCGGACCGGACGAGGTCGACAAGCTGTTGCGTCGCGGCGGCGAGTGGCTGGCCGGTCATCCCGATCGAGAGCTGATCGCCCAGCGCTACCTGCGCCACGACCGACACCTGGCCCAGCAGGCCATGGCTCACCTCCTGGCCGACGAACCAGTCGATCCCGACGTAGCCGTGGCGGCCCACGACGCCGAGGAGGACACGGTGGAGCGGCGGATCAGCCTGGGCGAGCAGCGCATGGCGGCGGTTGCCGACGCCCTCGTCTCCGCCGGCGCCCGTCGGGTGGTCGACCTCGGCTGTGGCCAGGGCAAGCTGATCCGAGCACTCCTGGCCGTCCCCTCCATTGACTATGTCGTGGGGGTCGACGTCTCCCACCGGGCCCTCGAGGTGGCCGCCCGGCGGCTCCACCTCGACACAATGGCCCCTCGCCAGCGTCAGCGGGTCGAACTGCTGCAGGGATCGCTGACCTACCGTGACCAGCGCTTGGCCGGCTTCGACGCCGCGGTGCTGGCGGAGGTGATCGAGCACCTGGATCCACCGCGGCTGGGCAGCTTCGAGCGGGTGGTGTTCGCCCACGCCCGCCCGGGCGTGGTGGTGCTCACCACCCCCAACGTCGAGTACAACGTCCGGTTCGAAAACTTGCCAGCGGGGGATCTGCGCCACCGCGACCATCGCTTCGAGTGGAACCGCGACCAATTGGCCACATGGTCGAGTCAGGTGGCCCAGCGCCATGGCTACCAGGTGGACATCTCGGGTATCGGCCCAACCGACCCCGAGGTTGGCTCCCCCACCCAGATGGCGGTCTTCTCCAGATGAGCCCGGGCCTGCAATGACCATCAAACTGCCCCAGCTGTCGCTGGTCGTGCTGGTCGGTGTGTCGGGCTCCGGCAAGTCAACCTTCGCCGCCCGCCACTTCCTGCCCAGCGAGGTGCTGTCCTCGGATTTCTGCCGCGGCCTGGTCAGCGATGACCAGAACGACCAGGAGGCGACCGGCTCGGCTTTCGAGGTGCTGCATTTTATCGCCGGCAAGCGCCTGGAGGCCGGCCGGCTCACGGTCATCGACGCCACCAATGTGCAAGCAGAGGCCAGGCGGCCATTGGTGGCGCTGGCCAAGGAGCATCACGTACTGGCTGTGGCCGTGGTCCTCGATGTGCCCGAGGGAGTGTGCGCGGCCAGGAACGCCTTGCGCCCTGATCGCCAGTTCGGCTCGCATGTGCTGCGCAATCAGCGCTCTCAGCTCCGCCGTTCCCTGCGCGGGCTGAGGCGTGAGGGTTTCCACCGCGTCCATGTGCTCTCCGGTGAGGACGAGATCAGGGATGTCAGCTTCGAGCGGGAGCCCCTGTGGAACGACCGACGCAGCGACTCGGGGCCATTCGACATCATCGGGGACGTCCACGGCTGCCAGACCGAGATGATCGAGCTCTTGCGCCTCCTCGGCTACGAGGTGGCACCCGACGCCACCACGGCCCGCCACCCGGAGGGGCGCCGGGCGCTCTTCCTCGGTGACCTGGTGGACCGGGGACCGGCCACGCCCGACGTGCTCCGCCTGGCCATGGGGATGGTGGCCGACGGCACGGCCCTGTGCATCCCGGGGAACCACGAGGTCAAACTGCTTCGGGCCCTCAACGGCAAACAGGTGACCACCAGCCACGGCCTGGCCCTGACCCTCGAACAGCTGGCTGAGGAACCGCCGGACTTCTCCCACGCAGTCGCCAAGTTCATCGACCAGCTGATCAGCCACTACATCCTCGACCAGGGTCGCCTGGTGGTGGCTCATGCCGGCCTGGCCGAGCGAATGCACGGCCGGGCGTCCGGCGCAGTGCGTTCGTTCGCCCTCTACGGTGACACCACCGGTGAGACCGACGAGTACGGCCTACCGGTTCGCTACCCCTGGGCCGAGGACTACCGGGGCGATGCCCTGGTCGTCTATGGGCATACCCCGGTGCCCGAGGCAATTTGGATGAACAAGACCATCTGCATCGACACCGGCTGCGTCTTCGGCGGACGGCTGTCGGCCTTGCGCTACCCCGAACGCCAGCTCGTCTCGGTACCCGCACACGAGGTCTACTACCAGCCGGTCCGCCCGCTCGCACCTCCCGAGGCGGCCAGCCGTGCGCCCGGCGACCTCGACATCCAAGACGTGATCGGCAAGCGGATGGTCGAGACCCGGCTGGCCCGTTCGGTCACCATCCGTGAAGAGAACGCCATCGCTGCCCTGGAGGTCATGAGCCGCTTCGCCGTGGACCCCAGATGGCTGATCTATCTGCCGCCCACCATGTCACCCCCGGCAACGTCGAACATCGAAGGCCTCCTGGAGCATCCGCTCGAGGCGTTCGCCGCCTACCGGGCAGGGGGCGTGGGCCAGGTCGTCTGCGAGGAGAAGCACATGGGCTCCCGGGCGGTGGTGATAGTGGGCCGGGACTCGGCCGTGACGACGCGCCGTTTTGGGCTCGATTCGACCGCGGCCGGTGCCATCTTCACCCGCACCGGCCGCCCCTTCTTCTCGGACCCGACAACAGAGCGTGCCCTGCTCGACAAGGTCCGAGCCGCCCTCGATCACACCGGGCTCTGGACGGAGCTGGACACGGACTGGCTGGCGCTGGATTGTGAGCTGATGCCCTGGTCGGCCAAGGCCGAGGATCTGCTCCGGCGCCAGTACGCGGCGGTCGGAACGGCCGCCACCCACGCCCTGGCCGACGAGAAAGCCGCGATCGAGGCGGCCATGGGCCGGGGCGTCGATGCCGGAGACCTGATCGACCGCGTCCGCCAGAGCTCGGAGATGGCAAATGGCTTCATCGCCGCCTACCGCCGGTACTGCTGGCCGGTGGAGACCGTCGCCGACCTGCGGCTGGCGCCTTTTCAGATCCTGGCGGGAGAGGGCCGGGTCCACGCTCTGGCTGACCACCGCTGGCACCTGAGCGTGCTGGGGCATCTCGGCGCGGCGGATCCAGGTATTTTTCGCCAAACGCGGTCGGTAGTGGTCGAGCTCGATGTACCGGCTTCGGTCGATGCCGGCATCACCTGGTGGGAGCAGCTCACCCTCGCCGGGAGCGAGGGCATGGTGGTCAAGCCCGTCCAGGTCGTCCACCGTGGGCCCAAGGGCCTGGTCCAGCCCGGGATCAAGTGCCGGGGCCGTGAGTACCTGCGCATCATCTACGGGCCCGAGTACACCGCAGAGCGCCACCTCTCGCGCCTGCGATCACGGGGACTCGGGCACAAGCGATCGCTGGCCCAGCGGGAGTTCGCCCTCGGTATCGAAGCGTTGGAGCGCTTCGTCGCGGCAGAACCGCTGTACCGGGTGCATGAGTGCGTCTTCGGGGTGCTGGCCCTGGAGAGCGAGCCGGTGGATCCCCGGCTCTAGGCACGGCCCGTTCCCCGTGTGGTGTGGTTGGTGTGGTCAATGGAGTTCTTGTTGTCTGAGTTCATGTGACATTCGGGTGCCATTTCGATGTGGAGGTAACGCAGTGGCGATCAGAGCGGACAGAATGTGCCATGGCCGCCATCGCCACCATCGCTGACGCCACCACCGCCTCGTCGACCGATCTGTTTGAGGAGGTCTACGGCCGTCTGGCCGACCGGGTCGCCCTGGGACGTCGGCGGCTGGGCCGGCCGCTCACCCTGGCCGAGAAGATTCTCTTCAACCACCTGGCCGACCCCGAGGGCCAGGACCTGGAGCGGGGCCGCAGCTATGCCCAGCTGTTCCCGGACCGGGTGGCCATGCAGGACGCCACCGCCCAGATGGCCCTCTTGCAATTGATCACCGCCGGAGTGGACAAGGTGGCCGTGCCCACCACCGTTCACTGCGACCATCTGATCCAGGCCCGGGATGGGGCGGATGAGGACCTGTCGGCGGCCGAGAAGGCCAACGCCGAGGTCTACGACTTCTTGCAAACGGTGTCGGCCCGCCACGGGATCGGCTTCTGGAAGCCGGGCTCGGGCATCATCCACCAGGTGGTCCTGGAGCAGTATGCCTTCCCCGGAGGCCTGCTGATCGGCACCGACAGCCACACTCCCAATGCCGGAGGGCTGGCCATGATCGGCGTAGGGGTGGGGGGCGCCGACGCGGTCGATGTCATGGTGGGAGAGCCGTTCGGCTTACGCTGGCCCAGGGCCATCGCCGTGGTCCTCACCGGTGCCCTGCAGGGATGGACCTCGCCCAAGGACATCATCCTGGAGGTGGCCAGGATCCTCACCGTGAGCGGAGGAACGGGGGCCATCATCGAGTACCTGGGCCCGGGGGCAGCATCGCTGAGCGCCACCGGCAAGGCCACCATCGCCAACATGGGCGCCGAGATCGGGGCCACCTGCTCCCTGTTCGGATACGACGACCGGACGTCGGCCTACCTGGCCGCCACGGGACGGGCGGCGGTGGCCGAGCTGGCTGGCTCAGTGGCCGCTGACCTGCGGGCCGATCCCGAGGTCGAAGCCGATCCAGCCCGCTTTTTCGACCAGGTGGTCGAGATCGACCTGTCTGCGCTGGAGCCCCGGATCGTCGGCCCCCACTCTCCCGACCGCTGCCGGCCGGTATCCCGCATGGGCGCCGAGGCGGCCGAGGAGGGATGGCCGACCGAGCTGTCCCAGTGCCTGGTCGGCTCGTGCACCAACTCCTCCTACGAGGACATCGCCCGGGCCGCCCACGTGGCCCGCCAGGCCGCCGCCCAGGGTCTTAAGACCAAGGTCCCCCTGCTGGTGACGCCCGGGTCGGAGAGGGTCCGAGCCACCATCGAGCGCGATGGCCTGCTGGGGGAACTGGAGGCCATCGGGGCCACGGTGCTGGCCAACGCCTGTGGCCCGTGCATCGGGCAGTGGAAGCGGGACGATGTTGAGGACGGCCAGACCAACTCCATCCTCAGCTCCTACAACCGCAACTTCCCCAGGCGCAATGACGGGAACCGGGCGACCCTCTCGTTCATCGCCTCACCCGAGACCGTGGTGGCCTACGCCCTGGCTGGGACCTTGGCTTTCGACCCCTTGACCGATACCATCGACGGCGTCCGGCTGGAGGCGCCGGTGGGTGACGAGCTTCCCACTCGGGGCTTCGAGACCAGTGAGGGCGGGTACGTCAGCCCCCCGGCGGACGGACGCCAGGTGGAGGTGAAGGTTCGCCCCGGCAGTGAACGGCTCCAGTTGCTGGAGCCGTTCCCGGCGTGGGACGGCCAGGATCTGTTGGAGCTGCCGATCCTGCTCAAGGCCAAGGGTAAGTGCACGACAGACCACATCTCGGCCGCCGGCCCGTGGCTTTCTCGCCGGGGCCACCTGGAGGCCATCTCGGCCAACTTGTTCCTCGGGGCGCTCAATGCCTTTACCGGTGAGACTGGCACCGGTCGCTGCGTGGTCCACGGGGCCACCGAGTCGTTGCCCGCGGTCGCCCGCCACTGCCGGGAGGCGGGCGTGGGCTGGGTGGCGGTGGGAGACGAGAACTATGGGGAGGGCTCATCCCGGGAGCACGCGGCCATGGAGCCCCGCTTTATGGGGGCCCGGGCCATTCTGGTCCGCTCCTTCGCCCGGATCCACGAGACCAACCTCAAGAAGCAGGGTCTCCTGCCCCTTACCTTCGCCGACCCGGCCACCTATGACCTGATTGGCGAGGGCGACCTGTTATCGGTGCTGGGACTGGCTGACCTGGCACCCAACCGCCGGGTGTCATGCCGGATCACCCGACCGGACGGGACGACGCTGGACTTCGAAGCGGACCACACCCTGGCGGCCGAGCACATCGAGTGGTGGCGGGCCGGCAGCGCCCTCAACCTGATCCGGGCTCGCTCGGCTGGCGGCTCCGGAGGGCGCTGACCGGTCAGCCAGACGCCGTAGGCGCCCTGGGCTGGCCAGGACGGCGAAAGAGCCTCGCCGCCAGCGGGGCCTTGCCTCGGGGGGCCCTCGGGAGGCTCCGCCCCCCCCGGGCCGCGGTCAGGCGGGCCGTGCGAAGGGCCATCACCTCGGTATCGTCCAGGGGATCCAGGGGACCCACCACCCAGGACAGCAACAGGTCAGCCAGGGCCGGGTTGCGAGCCAGGAGCGGCCCATGGAGATAGGTGCCCACCACCCGGGCCCCCAGGGCACCCTCGGTGCCATCGCCGCCCCCGTTGCCCACGCCGGTGCGCACCTGGGCCAGGGGCCGGGCCGACGGGCCCAGGGTGGTCAACCCGCCGTGGTTCTCATAACCGGTGAGGGTGGGCAGGCCCAGTTCCGGCACCGGGGCGCAGACCACCTCCCCCACCGCCCGTAGGCCGACTCCCTTGGCCGCCCGCACGTCGAGCAGGCCCAGGCCGGCCCGGGGCTGGCCGTCCGAGCCGGCGAACGACTCCCCCACCACCTGATAGCCGGCGCACACGGCCAGCACGACCGCCCCGTCCTGCATGGCCCGGGTCAGCGGGCGCCCAGCCGCCATGGCCGCGGCCGACTGGGTCTGGGGACCGTCCTCGCCGCCTCCCAGGCAGTACAGGTCGGCGCTGGCCGGCACCGCCTGGTCCGAGGCAATCTCGATGACCTCGGCCGCCACTCCCCGCCACCGCAGACGCTGGGCCAGCACCACCGCGTTGCCCCCATCGCCGTAGGTACCGAGCAGGTCAGGGTGCACCACCACGATGGTGACGGCCGAGTCGCGTTGGCGGCCCGATGCTCCTGGCGCCTGGGGGCCGGGCACGGGTCCACCTGGCACGGGTTCACCTGGCACCGTCTGCTCCCCCTCGGCGCCGGGCGAGGCGTCTCCGCAGATCCTGAAAGGCGGTGTAGTTGCCCACGAAGTCCACCGGTCTGGACTCGTCGGCCCCGGCCCCGTCCGGAACGGACGAC
>QHCF01000055.1 GCA_003244275.1 Acidimicrobiales bacterium | reverse complement strand
CCCAGCCCCAGCCCCAGCCCCAGCCCCAGCCCCGCCACCAGCAACACCGACTGAGCCAACCACGCCGCCCTCGCCATGCGCATCCGAACCTCCTCGAGAGTCTCGCTCGTTTTTACCCAGCAATATCGGATTTCAGCCCGGTCCCGAGGTGGCCGCCGAGGTTGATGCCGTTATCAGGCGTTCGAGCACGTCGGCCGCTCGCCCGTCGTCGATGCTGGCCTCGGCCAGCCCCAGACCTTCGACCAGGTCGTCGGCCCGCCCGGCCACCACCAGCCCAGCTGCCGCATTGAGCACCACGATGTCCCGGTGCGGCCCCCGATCGCCTCGCAGGACGGCCCGGGCCAACCCAGCGTTGGCCGCCGCGTCACCGCCACGCAGCGACTTCAGGTCGGTGGGGGCCAGACCCAGCTCGGCCGGGTCCACCACGAAGGTCCGAACGGCCACACTCCCGTCCGGTGCGGTCATCAGCTCATGCACGGTCGAGGGGCCGGTGGTCGACAGCTCGTCCAGGCCATCGTGGCCGTGCACCACCATGGCCCGAGTCGATCCGTTGGCGGCCAGCACCCCCACCATTTTCTCGGCCATGCCCGAGTCACTCACCCCGACCACCTGGTAGCGGGCTCGGGCCGGGTTGGCCAGCGGTCCGAGGAAGTTGAACACGGTCGTCACCCCCAGCTGGCGCCGGATGGGGATGGCATGACGCATGGCCGGGTGGAACCGTGGGGCGAAGCAAAATCCCATTCCCGCCGCACCCAGACAGCTGGTCACCTCCTCAGGCCCCAGATCGATGACCACTCCGAGGGCCTCCAGCACATCGGCCGACCCGCTGGCCGACGAGGCCGCCCGTCCGCCGTGCTTGCACACCCGTGCCCCAGCCCCGGCCACCACGAATGCGGCGATGGTGGACACATTGATGCTGGAGCTGCCGTCTCCTCCGGTGCCGCAGGTGTCGACCAGCTCGCCGGGCACCTCCATGGGTTGGGCGAAGTCCAGCATGGTGCGGACCAGGCCGGCCAGCTCCTCCACCGTCTCGCCCTTGATGCGCAGAGCAGTTACGAAGGCCGCCACCTGGGCGTCGGTGGCGTTGCCGGCCAGAACCTCGGCCAGGGCCGCTCCCGCCTCTGCCGACTCCAGATGCTCACCAGTCATGAGCCGACTCAGCACCTTGGGCCAGCCCCCCAGGTCGGCCAGGGTCAGGACGCTCAATCCGCCCCTGGTGACCAGCCGATTGCCAACTGAACCGTCTAAGCCGACTTGCGCCGCTGGCGGACCAGCCGACGCCGCTCGCGCTCAGTGGCGCCACCCCAGACCCCATCGTGCTCCCGGTTGGCCAAGGCGTGTTCCAGGCAGGGCTGTCGCACCGGGCACTCGGCGCAAATTGCCTTGGCTTCGTCGGCTTCCTCGTCGGTTACCGGGTAGAAGATGTCTGGGTCGAGACCCCGACACGCCGCACGCTGGCGCCAGGAGGGATTCATACGGGAGATCACATCCTCGCTGCTGTCGACTCGCTGCTGTCGAATAGATTTCGGTCCGGGCCTACGTCACAACCGCAAATCGAGAAATGGTGACACTATGGCCAATCCAACTCTAGCAAGTATACAGAACGAGCTGCTCCGGATCCAGACTCTCGCGCCTGGAGCCGGTGTGGCAAGCTCGCCCAGAGACATGTACGGCCCAGCGCTCCCTCCGCCCGCATCTGCCTTCCATCGTGCGTCGGCTCTCTCCGAGTTGGCTGACCGGACCTTCGACGTGCTGGTGGTCGGAGGCGGCGTCACCGGGGCCGGTGCGGCTCTCGACGCCGCCGCCCGGGGGTTGCGCACCGCTCTGGTGGAGAGAGGTGACTTTGGCTCTGGCACCTCGTCTCGGTCATCCAAGCTGGTTCACGGCGGCCTGCGCTATCTGCGACAGGGCGAGCTCCGCCTGGTTCGAGAAGGCCTCATCGAGCGCCAGCGCCTGCTCCGCAATGCCCCCCACCTGGTCGCCCCGCTCGCCTTCCTCATCCCGTTGCTGGGCGGGGGCGGGACAATGGACAACGCTGCGCTGCGTGCGCACGGCAGCGCCCTGTGGTTGTACGACCTCTGCGGGGGGGCTCGTATCGGCCATGTTCATCGCCGGATCGGGGCCCAGGAGGCCCTGGTCCATCTGCCCAGCCTGCGCTCCGACCGCCTGGTGGCCGCGTTTGTCTACCACGACGCTCGGGTCGACGACGCCCGGCTGACCGTGGCCTTGGCCAGGACAGCAGCAGTCGACTACGGGGCAGTGGTCGCCAACTATGTCCCGGTGGTAGCACTGCTGAAGGATGTCTCGGGCAAAGTGGTTGGAGCCAGGGTGGCCCCCCTCGGCGGGGGGCAGATCGAGGTCAGAGCATCGGTGGTGGTAAATGCCACCGGCGTGTGGTCCGACGACGTCAGGGCTCTCGATGAGGCCAGCCCCCAGCGATCCACGCGTGGCGATCCGGCTGCCGGAGGCGCCATTCGTCCGGCCAGGGGTGTCCACATCGTGGTGTCCCGCCATGCCCTGCCCTGTGACATGGCGGCCGTTCTCCCGGTGCCCGATGACCGCCGGACCATCTTCGTGGTGCCGTGGGGCGACCATGTCTATGTCGGTACCACCGACACCGACTACGACGGGCCGCTCGACGACCCCCGCTGCAGCCGAGAGGACGTCTCCTACCTGCTGGGTGCGGTCAATGCGGCGGTCACCAGACCGGTTTCCCGAGGTGACGTGACCGGTTTGTGGGCTGGACTGCGGCCTTTGCTGGCCGAGCCGGGGACCATCGCCGGCCCGTCCCCCTCCCCGTCGCCGGACGGGACGGTTCGACCCACCCGGACCGCCGATCTCTCCCGGCGCCACCACGTCTGGGTATCGCCGGCCGGGCTGATCAGCGTGACCGGGGGCAAGCTCACCACCTACCGCCGGATGGCAGCCGACACAGTGGACGCCGCCAGCGCCCGACTGAACCTGTCCGGTGGCCTCCGGAGCCGGCCGGGCTCGCCTGGTGGCCTTCGGAGCCGGCGGCCGACAATCGGCCGCAGTCCCACCCGGCACCTCCGACTGCGAGGAGCGGCGGGGACGGAGGACCTCCGGACCGCCGGGGCAGCCGAGCGGTTGGGAGCTGACCCTTGCACCCTCGATCACCTGGTGGCCCGCTACGGCGGCGAGGCTCGAACCGTCCTGGCCATGGCCCAGGCTCAACCCGACCTGGCTCGCCCTCTCGTCCCCGGTCAGGCTTACCTGCGGGCCGAGGCCGTCTTCGCCGTGCGCTACGAGATGGCCCAGACACTTGACGACGTGCTCAGCCGGCGTACCCGAGCCGCGCTGCACGACGACCGGGCGACGGCCGCGGCGGCGCCCCAGGTGGCGGCGCTGATGGCGGCCGAACTGGGCTGGTCCACCGGCCACCAGGAGAGCCAGATCGCCGCCTTCACCAATCGGTTGGCCGCCGAACGAGCCTCGGCCGGACTGTCGTCGACGCCCGATCCGGCGTCGGCGGCGCCAGGTGGAGTGGTCAATCGGGTCGGGCCCTGAGGTCGCTGGCGATGGCTGTGCCTCCAGCGTCGGATCCTCCGGCATCGCGCCCTGCGGGCTCGGGGCCTCCCAACGAGCTCTCCGGCCCGGCGCGATCGGTCCGGCGTCGTTTCGACGGACCCTGGGTGGAGGTCGACGAGAGCTTGCTCGCCCGCCTGCGCGCCGTTTGTCCTCAAGTCGACACTGACGACGAGTCCCGAGTCGAGATGGGGCGTGACTGGTGGCCACTGGCCACCCACTGGGCGGTCGCCGGCCAGGTACCGGGGCTGCCGTCCGTGGTGGCCAGACCGGTCAACGCCGCCCAGGTGGCGGCGGTCCTGAGCTGCTGCCATCAGGCCCGCGTACCGGTCACCCCGGTGGCCGGTCGCAGTGGCGTCTGCGGGGCCAGCGTGGCCCTGTTCGGAGGGGTGAGCCTGGATCTCTGCGGGTTGGCCGGCGTCGTCGACGTCGACTCCACCTCGCTGCTGGTGGACGTGGCGCCGGGGACCTTTGGGGTGGTCCTGGAGGATGGGCTCCGGGGGGATCACGGCCTGACGCTTGGGCACTGGCCCCAGTCGATGGAGCTGTCGACCGTGGGTGGATGGGTGGCCTGTCGGTCAGCGGGGCAGTACTCGACCCGGTACGGCAAGATCGAGGACATGGTGGTGGGCCTGGAGGTGGCCATGGCCGACGGCCGCCTGATGCGCACCGGCGGCAAGGCACCTCGCTCGGCCACCGGGCCCGACCTGACCCAGCTCATGGTGGGCAGTGAGGGAACGCTGGGCGTGGTCACCGAGGCTCGTCTGCGCGTCCATCCCCTGCCCCCCGCTCAGGCTCGGGGGGCCTGGGGCTTCGACACCTTCGGCGGCGGGCTGGCGGCTTGCCGGCGCATCCTGCGCCGGGGCGCCACACCCGCGGTCCTGCGCCTCTACGACGCTGACGAGTCGGCCCGCACGTTCGAGATGGCGGGGCTTTGCGTGCTGGTCGTGGTGGACGAGGGCGATCCGGCCCTGGTGGACGCGACCATGACGGTGGTGGGGTCGGAGTGCTCGGCGGGCGCCCCGCTGGACGAGGCCCTGGCTGCGCAGTGGGTCGAGAACCGCAACCACATCACCGACCTGGCCGCACTGACCAGGCATGGGATCGTGGCCGACACTGTGGAAGTGGGCGGAAGATGGTCCGTGCTGGAAGAGCTCTATTTCGACGCGATGGCAGGTATTCGGCGGTTGGAGGGCACTGTGGCTGCCTCCGGTCATCAGTCCCACGCCTATCCTGACGGTGCCTGCCTCTACCTGACCTTCGCCGGCCAGGGGCCCTCGCCCGGGGACCTGGACTGGGCCGACCGTTACTACCGGCAGGCCTGGGACGCCGTCATGGGGTCGGTGTCGCACCACGGTGGGGCCATCAGCCATCATCACGGCATCGGGCTCAACCGGGGCCGCTAGCTGCCGGCGGCCCTGGGGACTGGGTTCGAGGTGCTGGGAGCGGTCAAGGCGGCCCTTGACCCCCACGGCATCCTGAATCCCGGCAAGCTGGGCCTGGCCGGTCCCTTCGGGGCCGCGCCATGGCCGATTGTGGAGACAGGGCCGATTGTGGAGACAGGGCCGATGGTGGAGACAGGGCCGATGGTGGAGACAGGGCCGGGGGCAGGCCGATGAGCGTGCTGGTCATCGACGTCGGCACCAGCGGGGTGCGAGCGGCCGTGGTGCGCCCGGACGCCACGGTGGAGCACGTCCATCACCGCCCCGTGCTGCCAACGTCGCCCGCGCCCGGCTTCGTCGAATTCGACGCGATGGCGATAGCCGACACCGCCCTGGAGGTAGCTCACCAGGCCCTGGCCGCCAGCGGCCCGGTGCAAGGAGTGGGTATCGCCAACCAGCGGGCGTCCACGGTGGTGTGGGACCGAGCCACCGGCCGGCCGGTGGGGCCGGGGATCGGCTGGCAGGATCTGCGTACAGTGGGGATGTGCCTGGCCCTGCGGGGCCAGGGGATTCGCCTAGCCCCCAACTCCACGGCCACCAAGGCGGCCGCCCTCCTGGACATGGCTGATCCGGACCGGTCGGGCGACCTGTGCGTGGGTACCATCGACACCTGGTTGGCCTGGGCCCTGTCGGGTGGCCAGGCCCACGTCACCGATGCCACCAATGCGGCGGTAACCGGCCTGATGCGGGCCGATGGGTCGGGGTGGGACCTCGACATCCTGGCTGCCTTGCGGATCCCGGCCGACTGCCTGCCGGCCATCGTTGACTCGTCCGGGGTGGTGGCCGAGGCGATCGCCCTGCCCGGGGCGCCCCCCCTTGCCGGCATGGCGGGCGACCAGCAGGCTTCGCTGATCGGGCAGGGCTGCACCCGGCCAGGGCTGGCCAAGGTCACGTTCGGCACGGGCGGGATGCTGGACCTGTGCCTTGGGGGCCAGCGTCCCGGTTTCGAGGCCAGGGGCGACGCCGGGACCTTCCCGATCGTGGCCTGGCGGCGCGGTGGCCAGCTCACGTGGGGCATCGAGGCCGTCATGCTGTCAGCCGGCAGCGCGGTGGAGTGGCTGCGCGACGATCTCGGCCTGATTGCATCGGCCGCCGAGTCCGACGGTCTGGCTGCCTCGTGCGCCGACACGGGCGACGTGTGGTTCGTGCCGGCGCTGTTGGGGCTGGGTACGCCGGTGTGGGATTTCGGGGCCCGGGGGACGTTGTTGGGCCTGAGCCGAGGTTCGGGGCGGGCCGAGGTGGTCCGAGCCGTGCTGGAGGGCGTGGCCCACCGGGGGACCGACCTGGTGGAGGCGGCTGAGGCCGACTCCGGGATGGGCATCGCGTCACTGCGGGTGGACGGGGGAATGAGCGCCAATGTGACTTTCGTGCAGACTCTGGCCGACGCCGCCCAGCGCCCGGTGGAGCTGTCGCCGGTCCTGGAGGCCACCACCCTGGGCGCCGCCTACCTGGCCGGGATGGCCCTTGGCCTCTGGGTCGACGAGGAGGAGGTCGCCGAACTGTGGCGCCCTCGCCGGGTGGTGGAGCCGGGACGGGTCACCGACCGGGACCGCTGGTTCGAGGCCCGCGACCGCTCGATGGCGACGGTGCCGGAGCTGTCCGCCCTGGACTTCTGAGCCTCGCTCGTCAGGGAGAGTCCAGCCAGAGGACCAAATGGCGAGTGATGGTTTCCATCGTCGCCAGACTGGCGGTGCCGATCAGCTGGCCGAATCGCTGGGTCGACACCGTTCGCAGTCCTTCACACATGGCCCAGCTCGGTCGGCTCAGCCCGCCGTCGTCGTCAACGGCGATGTGGTGAGGAAAGCCGCGCTCCCTCGTGGTCAATGGCACGATGATGGCTTGGCGGATCGGCAGAGCATTGAAGCGGTCGCTGGACACGACAACGCACGGCCGGATGCCCTGCTGCTCATTGGCTACCGTCGGGTTCAGAATCACCGACCAGATGTGACCACGCCGCACCTTCACAGGTTGAGCTCCGGCCACTCATCACTGGCGCCCGCATCGGCCTCGCCTCCTGTAGCCGCCCAGTCGGCCAGCTCGGTCAGGTACTCGTTCCAGCCGGCAGGGTCGTCACGCTGGAGTCGGCTGTACGCCGCTTCGATCTCCATCCAGCGTTGTTCCGCCTCGAGTCCATCAGCAACGACTTCGAGTAGCGCACCCATTGTGGTCCCCCGTGCTCGAGCAACGGTGGCAAGCCGTTCACGGACCGTTGTGTCGACCTTGATCGTAGTTACGGTCATACCTGAAAGGATACTCGAACGTAGCCTCGGTGAGCACTTGCCGACCTCTGGCCCGGGCATCCGGTCAGCTTGCCTGCCTCACCGCATATAGCGCGGCGACGAGTCGTACGGCTCCGCTAGGTGGGGAGCCCGGCCACCGTCGCACCCTCCCACGATCTGTCAGTCACCGAGGGACCCACGCCAACGAAATCAGCTCCGTGTCTACGTCCTCATAGGTCTTGACCGCCTGGGGTCCGCTCTCTCAGGGACGATAGAGAGCAAATGAGGCGAAACGCCCGGGATCCTGACCGAGCACCGCGCCCCAGGCCTCACCTATCGACGGCCCCATGTCCCGGTCGACTAACCGCTTCACGAACTCCAGGCCCGTACTTACCTGAATAGGCCAAATCGGAGCGACAACGGTCGCCACGCCGGCCGCGCAGAACGCAGGTGCTAGGGGCGGGGTGAGGAGCCGGGTAATGCCGCTCACCTCTACACCAATCGGGCGGTGGCTCGCCTCCCCGGCAGCTTGACCACCTCGATGGCGCTCGGTAGCTGCTCCTTGATGGCGCTGTCGTGGGTGATCACCAGGATCTGACGGAACCTTCCCCCCAGCCGCTGCAGCGCCCCCAGCATCCGCTCCTTGCGGTCGTCGTCCAGCGGACCGAAGACCTCGTCCAGCACCAGCAGGCCCACCGCCCCTCCTGACTGGAATCCCACCTGCTCGCTCACCGCCACCCGCAGGGCCAGGTTGGCCAGGTCGGTCTCCGAGCCCGAGAACCGGCCCATCCCATAGAGGATGCCCTGGTCGCCCAGCTTGATCTCGTAGGTCTCCGGATCGACCTCCAACCGGTCGTACTCATGGTCGGTCAACTCCCCGAACAGCTCAGCTGCCTGGGCCGAGAGGCGGGGTCCGATGGTGGCAACCACGGTGTCGCGAAAGCCGCTCAGGAGGTCGGCCACCCGACCGAGATGGCGGGCGTTGCCGGTCAACTCCTCGGCCTTGGCGTGCTGAGCGCGGGCGCCCTCCAGTTCCGTCGCTGCACCCTCGGCCCGAGTCCTGGCCTGGGCGGCAGCCACCCTGGCGTCCTGGGACCGGCTGGTGGCCTCGGCCAGCTCGCGGTTGTAGCGGGTCCGAGCCGCCCCAGCGGCGTCCAGGTCCTCGTCCCGGAAGCCCAGCTCCCGGACCATGTCCCGCAGGACCACCACTGCCTCGTGGGCCTGATCCCTCCGAGCCAGCTCCTCGGCCAGCTCGGTGGCGATCGAAGCCTGCCTGTCAAGGCGTCCCCGCAGCCGCCCGCACTCCTCGGCGGCCCGGCGTCGATCCGCCACCTCCGCCGCCAGCTCCTCAACGCGAATCACCCAGACGTCCGGTGCCTGCACCCCGGCGCTCGTGGCCGCGGCCAATGCGACGTCCAGCCGGGCCTGGGCGTCGCATTGGCGATCGACCGCCCGCTGGTGGGCGTCCCACGCCTTTTGAGCGGTCCACAACGCCGCATCCTCCCGCTCTGACGTCCCTTTGCTGGCCGCGGCCGCCGTCGCCAACGCGCTACGCTCGCCATCCAGTGCGGCCAGGCGCTGATCGGCCAGGTCCAGGTCGGCCGCCCGTCGGTACCGTACCGAGGCAAAGGCCTCTCCCAAGGCCTGGCCGCACAGCGGGCAGCTCTCGTCCCCGGACAGCTCGTGAGCCGTCTCCCACGCCTCGGCGGTCCGGTCCCTCTCCGCCTTCATCGCTCGGCGCTCGCCATCGATATCCGCCAGCCGGGCGCTATCAGCATCAGCCTTCTCCCGGGCGGCCGTGGCCGGCTCGGGGTCCGGGGGTGTCACCTCGACGAGGCACCCCAGGGCGTCCAGGCCGTCCCGAGCCTGAGCCACCGTGCGGCTGAGGCGAAGATGCTCCTCGGTGCCAGCCAGGCCCGCGGCCCGGTCGCTCAGCGAGCCCAGTCGGGCCCGGGCCTGGTCCATGTCCTCCCCTTCGGCTCGCAGCGCCTGGACGCGCTGGGTGGCCCGGTCCAGATCGGCCCGGTGCGTCTGCCCCTGATGTACCAGCTCTCGGTGCGCCTGGGCCACGCCGGCCAGTCGCTCGTACTCGGTATCGGCTCGGTCGGTCGCCACCCGAGCCGCCGCCTCGGCCAGCTCGCCGGCCCCCGCCGCCCTCTCGGTCTCCTCGGCCGCCGCCTCCGCCGAGACCAGGTGCTGCTCCAGCTCCCCCAGGTCGGCCAGCACGACCCGTAGCCGATCCAGGGCCACTCTCGTCTCCCGGGCATCCTTGCGGGCCTGGTCCCGGGCTCCGTCGAGAGGGGTCACGCCCAACAGGCCCAATACCAGCTTGCGCCGCTCTGCAGGGGTGTGGTCGGAGAAGGCACTCAGCTGATTCTGTTCGGCGAACACCGACGCCCTAAAAGAAGCGTCGTTCATGCCCAGGATGAACTCCACATAGCGCTTTACGTCTGTCACCCCCTCGGCCATCTGGGAACCATCGCACCAGGCGTGGGCCCGCACGGCGGCCACCTGGCCGGTGATGATCCGCCGGAACAGGTAGAGGTGGTCCTCGTGTTCAAACTCCACCTCGGTCACACAGTCGCCCAGGATGCCGGCCGTGCGGATTTCCTCCTTGGCCGTACGAGCCCTGCCGAACAGGGTCCACAGGATGGATTCCAACAGGGCGCTCTTGCCGGAACCGTTCAGACCGTAGATGCCGATCAGACCGGCCGGCACCTCCAGGTCGACCGGCTCCTCGTAGACGCGGTAGTTGCGCAGGTACAGCCGAGTGATCCTCACCGGCCATGCCCGGTGCTCACGGGCTTCACGGTCACGGGCCCCGCTGACCCAGCCCTCACCCCGCTCGCTCCACCGCCCTGGTCAGGTACTCACTGCCCAGCTGCTCCACCCGCTCCCGGTCGAAGCCGGTCAGGTCCTGGCCGGCCACATAACGTGACCACCGGGCCGGCATGGAGTCAAGCGACACCATCTCCACCTCTGCCCGCACCCCGGCAAAATGCGGCTCGATCTTGACGTGCAGCGCCCCCCGGTGGGCCTCCCGCAGCCCGTCGGCATCGAGCAGCCGCCAGGCCTGCGGATCCACTCCCTCCACGAACAATCGGGCCACTGCCCCCTCGGGCACCTGGGACAACCGGGCCAGCATCTGCCCCTCCAGGTCACCGAGGCTCATGCCCAGCGCCTCCACGGTCTCCAGGGTCATCAGCTGGCGGTGGCCAGCCACCGGTACGTGGCGGCACTCCCCGGTGTCGGTCTCGAGCACAACGATCCCCTTGGGCCGCTCGGGCTCGTCGGCGAAGCTGAAGGAGTCCGTAGACCCGGCGTACCACATGCCGGGCTCCACCTGGGTGTAGTTGTGATAATGGCCGAGCAGCACCAGGTCGGAGCGGATCAGCCCGGCGTCCACCTCGATCTCGTTGATGTCCGAATACTTGGGCTGCACCTGCGGAACCCGCGGATGGGTCAGGAGCAGGTTGGTGGCGTCCAGGCTGCGGGAACGGTCGGCTTCGACCAAGGCCTCCAGGCTGGCTTCCACGCTCATCATCTGGGGCACGGCGTGGACCACCAGCCCCGCCAGCTCGAAGCGCTGGTAGGTGAGCCGGTGGGCGAAGTGCAGGCCGCTGAAGGCATCGGCCAGGGCCGAGTAGGGACTGCCGGTACCGGGGAGGCGGGGGGTGTCGTGGTTACCGCTAATGACCACGGCCGCCACGCCGTGGTCGCGGATGCGGGCCAGGGCCCGCTGGGCTACGCGAAAGGACCGGTAGGTCGGGCGGGGATGGTCGAAGATGTCTCCCAGCCACACCACCAGCCCCGGTCCCTCGGCCAGGGCGGCATCCACTGCCGCCTCGAAGGCCACCTCGAAGTCGTGCTCGCGCTGGTTGACCCCCTCGGCGGTGACATGCGGGTAGTAGGAGCGGCCCAGATGGGCGTCCCCGAGAGCAGCGACCAGCACGGCGAGGCTCCTAATCCACCAGGGCGGCCACGTTGGGCGGGGCCGTGGTGCGAGGGGTCGGCGGCGGGGGACAGCTGCGCACCGCCTCGTCGTAGAGGTAGACCTTGGCCGGCACGGCGAACGGAGCCGACAGGTTGACCATCAGGCACTCGCCCGGCATGAGGGTCTGGATCTCCGGTCCCAGGGCCGAGAGGTCCTGCTTGGAGGAGGCCCGCAGGATGTTGCGGTCCTTCTCGTCGGCCAGGCCCAGCACGAAGAAGGTGTTGAACTGACTCAACAGCTCGTCGTCCAGCAACTTGGGCTGCTGGGTGACGGCGCACAGTCCCACCTTGAACTTGCGCCCCTCCCGGGCCAGGCGTGGGAACACGTTGGACTCCTTGTCCTTGTTCGATCCCAGCACCCGTTGCGCCTCCTCCAGCACAACGGCCACCACCGGGAGACGGTCGTGGCCGTCGGGGTCGTCGAGGTAGGCGGTCGACCAGGCCTCCAGCACTCGGCGGGTCAGGAACGAGGCGATCAGCACCTCCTCGGTGGAGCGCAGCCCGCTCACGTCTACCAGCACCACCTTGCCATCTCGAAGGTCCCCCAACACGGCATCGCCCACCGAGACCGAGGGGTCGGTGGCCACACAACGCAGCTCGACGATGCGCCGAGC
>QHCF01000075.1 GCA_003244275.1 Acidimicrobiales bacterium | reverse complement strand
AACCGTTAGGGAATCTCTACGCGCCCAAGTGGGGGGACGTCTGGCATCGTGCAGTCAGCCCGAGAGGCGATCCACCTGCGTCATGCATGCACTCGCAACACCTACGAGAGTACGGGAGAGACCGGGGCCGCTCGGCCGCCTTCTCTCTCGCCACCATTGATGGGACGGACGGACTTGCACCAGTGATTGCTCATGGGCGGTCTCCTACCGGAGACCGCCCAGAGCGGGGCCGGCTAGCCCAGACCGTTGGCGTCCAGGAACTGCTTGGCCACTGTGGCGGGGTCCTGGTGGGCGATTACCACCGCCGAGTTCATCTGCTGAATGGCCTCGAAGGTCAGCTTGGCGCTCACCGCGTTGAGGATCTGCGAGAAGGCCGGGCCCTCCGACTGGAGCAGGCTGGCCTTCACCACCGGGGCTTCCTGCTGGAAGCCGAAGATGCGCTTGGTGTCGGTCAGCACCGCGTACTTGCCGCTGAGCAGCTGGCCCTCTGTCGTGAAGATGGCGATGGTGTTGACCTGGCCGGCGTCGAGGGCCTGGTACTGCGAGCCTGCGGTCAGGGGCACGAACTTCAAATTGCTGAGACCGTAGTCCTGCTGCAGGCCGAGGACGCCCTGGAGACGGGTGGCGTTCTCCGGCGGACCGCCGTAGGTGAACGGCCCCACGTTCTTGAGGTCGGCGATGGTCTTGAGGTGGTGCTGAGCAGCGTAAAGCTTGGTGGTGGCCACCCCGTCGGCGTCCTGGAAAGGCGTGGGCTGGAGCAGGGTGAAGCCCCGAGCCTGCTCGAACTTCTGGGAAGTGTCATAGGTCTGCTGTTTCGTTATGGGGTTGTCCGTGTGACCGGCAATGACCTGGTAGATCACCCCGGTGTACTCGGGGTACATGTCGATCTGGCCGCTGGTCAGGGACTTGTCGATGATCTCCGAGCTGGAGATGTTGGGCTTGAGGTTGACCGTGTAGCCCTTGGACTGGAGGGCATCGGTGTAGAGGAAGCCGAGGAGGTACTCCTCCTCGAAGTTCTTGTCGCCGATGGTGATGGGCGGCTTGCCCTTGCCCGGTTGGCCCGAGGGCAGGCTGTTCGTCGTCTTGTTGCCGGTGCCACTGCCGCTGCCGCTGCTGTTGCTGGACGCCGAATTGCTGCCACTCGAGCCGCAGGCGGCCAGAGTGAGAGCCATGGCGACAGTCACACAGGCGCCGATCGTTCCCCGCCACGCCCTGCCTGTCCTGGACAACATCTTCATTTAACTGCTCCTTCGGTGATCGGACCGTGGTCCGGGGTGGGTGAGAGGATACTCAGGCAGCCGCCTTGGCGACGGTTGGATCGATGACCTGCGCAGGGCCGACCCGAGGCTGCTTGCGCAGACCCTTGGGTGTGACGGCGAATTCCAATCCCTTGAACAGGAGCTGGAAGGCCAGGGCCAGGACGATCAGGACGTAGGAGGCGCCGATGACCCCGCTCAGGTGATAGTTCGGCTCTTGAGCGATGATGTCCCCCAGCCCACCGCCCCCGAAGAAGCCGGCCAGGGTGGCGGTGGCCACGACGAAGACGGCCGCGGTTCGAATGCCAGCGAAGATGAGCGGCAGGGCCAGGGGCAGCTCGACCTTGAGGATCACCTCCAGGGGACGCATGCCCATGCCCACCGCCGCCTCCACCGCGTCCCTGTCGACCTGCTCGACGGCGACGTAGCTGTTAGTCAGGATCGGGGGAAAGGCCAGGATGACCAGGGTGATGATCACGTTGGTGCGGGTGATACCCACCACCGGCAGGAGGATGGCCAGGATGGCCAGGCTGGGCAGGGAGCGGCCCACGTTGGAAACGTTGATGGCCAGGAACGAAACCCGGTGAATGTGTCCCAGGAAAACTCCGAGGGGCACGCCAAGGACCACCGAGATGAGGATTGCCTCGAAGGAGATGGCCAGGTGGGTGGCAGTCTTGCCCAGCAGGAGATGGCCGTTGTGATGGACAAAGGTGAAGGCGGTAGAGAAGTCGCTCATGGGGGGGAGTCGGTCATGGGGACAAGCTCCACGTCAGGTGTCATACCGGCCGGCGGGCGGTGGCCCACGGGGTGAGCAAACGTTGGGTGAGCACCAGGAGACCGTCGGCGAAGAGAGCCAGCAGGATGGCCAGCCCCCCCGCCCCGAGGAACTGGGTGTTGAAGTCGCCGCTGTGCAGGGCATCGAAGATCAGCTGGCCCAGTCCCTCGTTGCCGACGTAGGCGGCCACCGTGGCCAAAGAGATGATGGTCACCGTGGCCACCCGGATGCCGGCGAAGATGGTGGGAATGGCCAGTGGCAGCTCCACTCGCGTCAGCACCTGACGGGCGGTGAGACCCACGCCCGTCGCCGCGTCGCGAACTTCGGCGGCCACCCCCGACAGGCCGGCCAGGGTGTTGGTGAACAGCACGAGGAGGGTGTAGGTGACAAGGGGAATCTCGATGGTCAGGGCCCCCAGCCCGGTAAACGGTACCAAGATCTCAAAGGCAGCCAGCGAGGGGACGGTGTAGAGCAGACTGGTCACGAAGGTGACCGGCGGAGCCAGCCACCTCTTGCGATGGGCCAGCAGGGCCAGGGCGAAGGAGATGACAAAGCCGACAGCCATGGCGATGACGGTCAGCTCAATGTGTTGGATCAGCTTGGGCTGGAACAGCTTCCCCCAATTTCCCGTGAACCAGTGCCAGCAAAATGCCCCGTTGTGCAGCACGCAGGAGTCGGATGTGCCGTAGTGGGGAATGACCGGGCCGCTGGCGGAGAACCCGGCCCCGACCATCATTGAGCCTCGGTCACCGGGTCCCGACGCGCCGGGTCCGGATGGAGCGAGCTCCTACGAGCATGGCTGGCCTCGCTGTGGAGAGCCCGGTTGATCAGCTCGATGGACACGTAGCCGGCGACCCGGCCGTCGGCGTCGAGGACGAGCAGGGGGCGAAGTGAATCGGTCATCATCAGCGACAGCGCCTCACGCATGGTCACTGTGGTCGTGACCGTCGGGCCGATCTGGCGGGCATCAGCGGCGGTCACGGTGCCTTCCGCCAGCCGGTCGGCGGTCACCTCGCCCAGCGGACGGCCCTCCCCATCGACCAGCACCACACCGGTGCCGCTGGCCAGTCCGGTGCCATTAGCCAGGCCATGGCGGGCCGACCCGACTCCTTCGCCCGACTTGACGCAGGTGGCGGTGATGAGGTCGATGTCGGCCAACCTGGTCAGGGCCAGGCGCTTGAGGCCGCGATCGGCCCCGACGAAGCGGGCCACGAAGTCGTCGACCGGGTGGGCCAGGATCTCGTTGGGCGTGTCGTACTGCACCAGTTCCCCGCCCTCCCGCAGGATGGCGATACGATCGCCCATCTTGATCGCCTCGTCGATGTCATGGGTGACGAAGACCACCGTCTTGCGTATGGCGGCCTGAAGGCGGAGGAACTCGTTCTGCAGGTGGTCCCGGTTGATGGGGTCGATGGCGCCAAACGGTTCGTCCATCAACATCAGCGGGGGATCGGCGGCCAAGGCCCGGGCCACGCCAACCCGTTGGCGCTGACCGCCGGAGAGCTGAGACGGGAAGCGCTCTCCCATCTCGTCGGGCAGACCGACCAGATCGAGAAGCTCGGCGCTGCGCCTGGCAATGCGATCCTTGTCCCAGCCGAGCAACCGAGGGACGACGCCGATGTTGGCCGAGATGGTGAGGTGCGGGAACAGTCCGACCTGTTGGATCACATAACCGATCTCACGGCGCAGGTCGGAGGGCTCCCGTTTGAGCACCGTGACCCCGCCGATCAGGATGTCGCCGCTGGTGAGCTCGATCATCCGGTTGACCAGGCGCAT